>CACEFI010000015.1 GCA_902558795.1 uncultured Pelagibacteraceae bacterium
CAGAGTAATAGTGAGAAAAAAAAAGTGATCCAAGTATTAAGTATAAAACTGAAAAAAAATTATTTTCAATAAATAAAAAAAAATCTTTAGTTTTTAAAATATTAAAACCTGTGATTATAAGCGTAAATGAAATTAAATAAGAAATTAAACCAACTGATTGAAAAAGTAAGTCAGATACAAAACTTCCATGAAAGCCCATCAAGTTTTGTATCTTAGTATTATCAGGAAAAATAAAATTCGGATCATTTGGCGAATATGTTATGAGTGCCAAAAGCAACATTGTACCCAACAAAGAAATTGATAAGCCAAATATTTCTGCTAATCTTTTAATAGCAAAATTTAATAATAAATTAGCCGTTTCTCTAATATTCATATAAATGAGTCAATTTAATAACTTTGTATCATCTAATTTTTATTGTTAAAATTAAAAATAATATGGCAATTTGTATACTCGGTAATAACTTAACAGCATTAACTCTAGCAAAGGCACTTACTAAGTGCGAAATAAATGTTGCAATATTATATGATAAAAAAAATCAGATAATAGGTGATTCAAGAACTATAGGAATTACAAAGAATAACATAGAATTTTTTAATAGTAATATAATTAATATTAATAAAATTGCATGGAAGTTAAAGAGAATAGAAATTTTTTCAGAAAATTTAAAAGATGAAAGTCTAATAAACTTCATCTCAAACAATGATCAACTTTTTTCAATTATCAGAAATTACAAATTGTTGAGATTATTAGAAAAAGATTTAACTAAAAATAAATATTTTAAGTCAATATTTACAACTGAAATAAATTTATCTTTTTTAAATAAGTATGATCTCATTATAAATTGTGATTCTTTCAATATTATTTCAAAACGATATTTTAGTAAAAAGATTGTTAAAGAATATAATAGCCAAGCACATACTGCTATTATTTCACATGATCAAATTTTAAATAATACAGCTTTTCAAATTTTCACAAAAAAAGGACCACTTGCTTTTTTACCAATTTCTAATGAACAAACCTCAATTGTTTTTTCTGTACATAATCTTAATAATTATAAAGAGAGAGATATTGAACAATTGATTAGAGAAAAAAATTTTAAATATAAAATAAGAGACATTGGAAAAATCAATAGTATTAAACTTAATTCATCAAATTTAAGGTCTTATTATTATAATAACATATTAGCATTTGGAGACTTGCTTCACAAGATTCATCCTTTAGCAGGTCAAGGTTTTAATATGACTATTAGAGACATCAAAATTCTTCTAGAGATTATTAAAAAAAGAATGGATTTAGGCTTGCCTTTAGATAGTTCTGTGAATTTAGAATTTCAGAAAAATTCAAAATATAAAAACTTTATTTTTTCAAATGGAATAGATTTAATTCATGAATTATTTAATATTGAGAGAAAAATGGATAGTAGCATTTTAAGTAATTCAGTGAAACTTGTAAGTAATTATCCACCTATTAATAAAATTTTTACCAAAATTGCCGATAGAGGTATATTATTTTAAATTACTGAAGAGTTGTGTTGTCAAAAACATCATAAGAGTATGTACTTAAAATCTCAGCTATTTTATTTTTTCGCAGAGTTAGATTTGCGGCTTCTAATAAAACTTGCTTTTCCTCCAATGAAAATGGAGAAGCCATTGCTAGAGCATTAATGGTTTCATCTAAACTCTGCTTTTCAAGTTCCTTCCAATTTAATATATAACCTCTTCTCTCAAATAAAGATTTGAAGTCCTTAAATATTAATTCAAGATCTGAAAATTTTAGGTCCTCTTTTTGTTCATTAAGATCATGATAGAAACTCTTAAAATTAACTTCGTATTCTCTATATTTATGGTTAGAATTAATTTCTTTTATAATTTGAAATCTTATTAAACCCCTTAGTTCAATTAAATATCTTCCATCATCTGTTTCTTTAAAACTTATAATTTTTCCAAGACAACCAATATTGTGTAATTCAGGTGATATTTGATTATCATTCAGAGACTTAGGTTGTATAATTCCAATTAATTTATTTTTTTTCATACTATCATTGATCATTTCTATGTATCTAGTTTCAAAAATATTTAATGGAACAGTTGTTTTAGGAAATATGATGAAGTTGCTTAATGGAAAAACAGGTATCTTATTAGGGAGATCTATTTTTTTCATTTTTAAAATTTTTATATAAACAAAATAATAATATTTTAAATTTTATCAATTACATTAAATTTTTTAATCATATATAATTAATAAATGATATTTTGGATAGCATCATACCCCAAAAGTGGAAATACTTGGTTAAGATCATTGATAGGAACATATTATTATTCAAAAGACGGTATTTATAATGAGAGTTTATTAAAAAAAATTGATCAGTTTCCAACAAAAAAATATTTCGAAGGATTTGAATACAATCAAAGAATTGCTGATGCCACATGTAAATTGTGGATTAAAGCACAAGAAAAAATTAACACAAATACCAATGAATTAAAATTTTTTAAAACTCATAACGCATTTGGAAAATTAAATAATTATGATTTTACAGACGCAAAAAATTCTGCAGGTTGTTTGTATATTGTAAGAGATCCAAGGAATGTGTTTACATCACTAAAAAATCATTATCAGCTTAGTGACCAGCAAGCAATAAAGTGGATGACAAATGATAAAAATTTTATTTATTATATTCAAAAGTTTGAGGAAAATGGATACAGTGATTTTCAATTTATAAGTTCTTGGAATATTCATTATAAGTCATGGAAAATACAAAAGAAAATTCCTATAAAATTTATCAGATATGAAGATTTACAAAATCAAACCTATTTCATTTTTGTAGAGATAATTAAGTTTATAAATAATATTTCAAATATTAATGAAAAAATAGACACAAATAAAATAAAAAAAATATTAAGAACCACATCTTTTGAAAAATTAAAACAACATGAAGCCGATCATGGTTTCTCAGAGGCAGTTTCTGATAAAAAAGATAGAAATAAAAAAATATCATTTTTTAATCTTGGTCCCAAAAACAATTGGAGAGAAATTTTAAGTGATGATATCAGAGCAAAACTGGAAAATATTTTTGAGAAAGATTTAAAAGAACTGTCATATAAAAAGTCAACTTAATTATGGAATTAAAAGATTTAATAAATTTCTCAAATAAAGCATTTCAAGAAAACAATTTTCAAAAAGCAATTGAATTACTAAAAAAAGCTACTGTGCTTAAACCAAATAGTTACGAAATTTATCATAGATTAGGTCTGGCAAGCAGTGCTTTGGGTAGTTTTAAGGAAGCAATTAATTATTTTGAAAAATCAGTACTAATTAATCCTAATTCATCGTCATCCTTCTGCAATCTGGGGAATCTATATGCAGAAATTGGCAATAAAGATTTAGCTCTCAAAAATTATTTTATAGCTCTTGAAATTGATCCAAAAAATTTTAAAGCAAATTATAATTTAGGAAGTTATTATTTTAAAATAGATGATTTAGATAATGCAGAAAAATATTTAAATGTAGCAGTAAGTATCACTCCAAATCACATCTACCCATATAATAGTTTATTTCTTTTATATGACAGATCAAATAACTACAAAAAATTGGGAGAAATTTTAAAAAAAGCAAAAAAATTTTTTCCAGAGAATTCATTGGTAAAATTTTTTGAAGGGATTGTGCAATATAGAAATAAAAATTTTAAAAACGCGATAGATATACTTATAAATGTAAATCTAGACAAACAAGATATTTCAAGAAATATGCTTAAAACAAATTATATAGCAAAAAGTTATGATCAATTAGGATTATATAAGGAGGCTTATAAATTTTTTGAAATTTCAAACAAAATTTCAGAAGAATTGCCCGAAAATGGCTCTGACAAAAAAAAATTTATGGATTCAATTCTACAAAGAATAAATTTTTTTTCTAATTCAACCAGTATATCAAATCGAAAACAATCAAATCAAAATCATAATTTAGATCCAGTTTTTTTAATTGGTTTTCCTAGATCAGGTACAACTTTATTAGATACTATTCTTAGAACCCACAATTTAATAGAAGTTATTGAGGAAAAACCAATAGTTGATAAATTGCTAAAAGAAATAGAAAGAAATACCGGTAATAGTTTTTCTAATTTAGAAGAAATTGATGAATTAGAAGTTCAAAAATTAAAAAATTTATATAATAGTGAAAGGCAAAAGTATACTAAACTTGAAGATGGAAAAATATATGTTGATAAATTTCCGTTAAATATAGTTTATTTAGCTGAAATTAATAAAATTTTTCCTAATGCAAAATATATTTTAGCTTTAAGAAACCCACGTGACTCTGTATTGAGTTGTTTTATGCAATCATTTACTCCTAATGATGCAATGTCAAATATGCTTAGTATAGATGATGCTTCTAATCTGTATGATCGCACTATGCATTTATTTAAGTTGTATGAAAAAATTTTGAATTTAAATATTCATCAAATAAAATATGAAGATGTGATAAATAATTTCGAACGTACAATAAAGGGTCTATTGAAATTTCTAGAAATTGAATGGACGGATAATTTAAATGAGTTTTATAAAACAGCTGAAAATAAAAGAATTATCTCAACGCCTAGTTATGATCAGGTAAATAAACCATTATATAATCAATCTATTGATAGATGGAAAAATTATAAAGAAAAATTTATTGATACAAGTAAAATTTTTGAGAGATGGAACAAAGAGTTTAATTATTGAGTAAGATTAATTTTGTTATTGCTAAAAAATTAAAAACCTTCTATTTTCAATGATAATTTAACATGCGGGTATAGCTCAGTGGTAGAGCGTCTCGTTGCCAACGAGAAGGTCGAGGGTTCGACCCCCTTTGCCCGCTCCAAGATTCAAATATGAATGAACTTTTAAATAAAAAATGTGCCCCTTGCGAAGGAGGTGTTTTGCCTTTTGATATTTCTGAAATTCATAAATATCAGAAAAAAGTGGATGGCTGGGATATTTTAAAAGATGAAAAAAAAAATTTTTTTTTAAATAAAAAATTTAAATTTAATAATTTCTTAGATAGTCAAAACTTTATAAATAAAGTTGGGCAAATTTCAGAAAATGAAGGTCATCATCCAGATATATTATTTGGCTGGGGTTATGCAGAAATAAAAATTACAACTCATGCAATAGAAGGTTTGTCTGAAAATGATTTTATTTTAGCTGCAAAAATAGATCAAATAATCAATGTCTGAAATGTCTAGTTTTAGAAAAAACTAAAATTGTATCAGTTTCATTTGCAAAATTAATAATTTCTTTGTCTCTAATAGATCCTGAAGGTTGTATAACTGCAGTAACACCTGATTGAATTAGTTTTTCAATTCCATCAACAAAAGGGAAGAATGCATCAGACGCAGCTACAACATCATCATTTGTTTTTATAAATTTTTTCATTTTATTTATTGCAATTTGGCAGCTATCTAAACGGCTTGGTTGACCAGATCCAATTCCTGCAGTTGTCTCATTTGATACAAGTACTATCGCATTGGATTTTACATATCGACAAATATTAAATGCAAAAATCAAATTTTTCATTTGTTTGATACTTGGTTTTTTTTTGGAAACAATTTTAAAATCTTTATTACTAAACTTTTTTAAATCTTCCGTTTGCACTAATAGTTCTTCATTTGAAGATATAAATCTCAATATCTCTTTAAAAGAATAACTTGTTGCATCAATTAATCTTAAATTCTTTTTTTTTTTCAATAATTTTAGAGCATCTTTATCAAAGCCATTTGCAATAATGACTTCAAGAAATAATTTGTTTAATTCTAAAGCTAGATTTTTTCTTATTTTAAAATTACATGATACGATTCCTCCAAATGCACTTATAGGATCACATGCTAGAGCTAATTGATAGCTCTTAAGATGATTACTATTTATTGAAACTCCACATGGATTAGCATGTTTCATTATTACTGTTCCTGTGTTTTTAGGTAAAGATTTTGAAATAGTTAAAGCTGAAAATATATCGTTGTAATTATTATAGCTTAATTGTTTTCCATGAATTTGATTTATTTTTAATGAACTATTTTTTGAATAAATTGCACTTTGTTGGTGTGGATTTTCCCCATATCTCGGTGTTTCAATAAGATTTGTGTGAAATATTTTTTTTTTAGGGAAAATTATATTATTTCTTTTATTAAAATAATCAGAGATAACGGAATCATAATATGCAGTTTCAGTAAATGCTATCCTAGATAATTTTTCCCTAAATTCTAGTGACGTTGAGCCTTTATTTTTTTTTAATTCATCAATAAGTTCTTCATATTGATCAGATGAGGTAATGATTGCTACATCATGATAATTTTTAGCCGCTGATCTGACCATTGTTGGACCACCTACATCTATATTTTCAATTATTTTGTTGTGATTTTTAGTATTTTTTAGTGTTTCTGCAAATGGATAAAAGTTTACGATTACTAAATCTATATTTTCAAAATTATTTTTCATCAAATCTCTTGCATGAATTTTATTCTTTCTTTTATTTAAAATCCCAGCATGAATTTTTGGATGAAGAGTTTTAACTCTACCTTCTAAAATCTCAGGCGAATTTGTAAATTCTGAAACTTCTAAGCATTTAAATTTTAATTTTCTAATTTCTTTATAAGTACCACCAGAACTAATAATTTTAATATTGTTTCTTTTTAGAGAATTTAAGAGTGGTTTTAGATTTTTTTTGTCAGATACAGAAATTAGAGCTGTTTTTATTTTTTTCATTAAATTTTAGTGATTTCCCATTTTATAGTTTGGTTATTCTCTTTAGTCATTCCTGATATAAATATGTTTTGATTTTCAATATATGAATTTTTAATACCTAAATATAATCCATTATCAATATTTATATCATAATTTTCACAATTAAATTTCCAACCTTCATCTTCTAATTCTATTAAGATTGATTTATTATCCTGTGTTTTCATTACTTTTGTATCAGGATGTAAATGGAATCTTATATCAAATTTTATATCTTTAGAATTATTTTTTCTTTGCAATTTATCAAATCCAACAAATTTCATTTGCTCTGGATAAAATTCAACTTCTCTTTCATGTATAGTTTTAAATTTTTTTAGATAACCATCATGTGAGCCTGATATTTTCCAATAATTTTTTTCAAATATAGTGTTTTTTTTAATTATACGCACACCCTTTTTAACAATGAGATTAAATTTATCTAATTTTTTATAATCACAAGAAGAATGATCTTCAATAGATAACGTACTTTGAAGAGCAGTACTTTTTGAAAATTTATTTAGTTTGTTTTGTGTGTCTGTAAAGTAACCAGAATTAGTGATTAGTTTTTTACCACTTGAAATAATTTCAAACGAAAGAGCTCCAGCTTGATAAAATTTTGAAAAATTATCACTTGGGCTATCTCCAATATCCATTGATAATATAATTTTCTTATCTTTAAGAATGGCATAACCTGCAAGTTCTCTATTTTCATTCTTAAATACATATCCAAATCTTTTAAGATATTGGTCAAAATCATCATTATTTGTAATGTAATTTCCGTTAAATAGAAGATCTTGATTTATATTTTGCCTAATAAAAGCATAACTTTGACCAAGATAATATATTGTTTCATCAATATATTCAGGGATAGTATTTTGAGACTCTTTAAACCACTCTCTAATTATAATAAAATATTTTAAGTATAATATTAGTTGTTTTATATTTCTAGATTTTGGAAAACCTTGATTATTTATTGATGATTTTATTATTTTTTTTAGAAGATTTAAACCTCCATTAAGATACTTTTTATCATCCTTATATGCTAATCCTGTTAAAATAATTGCTGCACATCCAATAATCTTATTTTCAACTTCCGATAAATTTTTAATTTCGTTTAAGAGATGATTTGTTTGTTTTTGAATGCTTTGGCTAAATTTTTTTTTAAAATTCTCATCACAATCTTCATAACTTAGTTGATGATTGGATAGCCAAGAAATTACTCTTTTAGACGTAATGTCAAAATCCCAACTTTTTCTATCATATCGATCATTTTGATTAATCCAATTATTGATAACTGTTTGTGAAATTTTTTTTGAAGACTTTAGATCTAAACTGAAAAACCAAAAAAAATTATTTAATTTTTCAAACTCTTTGTATTTTAAATTATTTTGCCAAATAGCCTCTAAGGCAAAGTCTTCAATTTTATATTTTTTTTTTTGATATTTTACAATTGAGGATAATAAGTAAGGACTTGGTTTATAACCAAAAGTAATGTCTTTTGTTCTAGATATTTTTTTATCATAAAAACTTGAATTTTGATAAATTTTTTTTATTTTTTCTTCTAGGTTAAATTTAAATTGGCTTAAGCTATCTATTAAATTTTTAATGATCATTAACTTATTTTGATTTTAATAAATTAATATTTTTTTTTATATCTCCATTATTACTTTTAAATATAGTTGTGCCTGAAACGAGTATGTTGGCACCAGCTTCAATTGCTAATTTACAGTTATCAAAATTAATTCCTCCATCAATTTCAATATCAAAACTCATATTTTTTTCAGACCGAATCTTTTTTAGATGTCTAACCTTATCCAGAACTTCAGGCATAAATTTCTGACCTCCAAAACCTGGATTTACACTCATTATTAAAATTAAATCAATTTTTTCAAGGTGGTTGATAATTAAATCAATTTTAGTTTTAGGATTAAGAGAAACACCTACTTTTTTATTTAAACTTTTAATTTTTAAAATAGATTTTTCTAAGTCATCAGTTGCTTCGGGATGAATTGTAATAATATCAGCACCAGCGTCTGAATAAGCTTCAATATACTTATGAACAGGAGATATCATCAAGTGAACATCAAATTTAATCGAACAATTTTTTTTTAAGGCCTTAATTACTGGCGGTCCAATTGTTAGATTAGGAACAAAATGTCCATCCATTACATCCACATGAATCATATCCGCACCACCTTCTTCTAGTCTTTTGATTTCATTACCCAATTGACTAAAATCAGCAGATAATATTGATGGTGAAATTTGTATTTTTTTCATTGATAGCTAAATCTACTAGTATCAATTTTTAAAATTTAATTGAATTAAATAATTGATAAATTTGCCTAGAAATTTCACTTTCTAACGGAAAGGACAACATGCCCATTACAGAATAGCCCAAGATCCAAGGCATAAAGTAAAATCTAATCATGTAAAAGAACCAGGCAACATATAATGGTACTAGAGGTGCTATAATGAAAGATGGAGTTATAGGCTTAAAAACTTTTATTAATGGATTAGTATATTTCACAAATATTTTCATAAAAAAGAATTCAGAATCTTCTTTTTGAAAAATATTCATTGCAACTCTCCCTATCAAAGTCCACATGATTACCCCAAAAAGATAATCTATAAAATAAACTAAAGGGTGAAAGTTAGCTGACATTAAGAAATTTATATTGGAAAAAAGATTAAATTAAAAGGGGCGAAATTAATCGCCCCTAAATTAAGATTTGATTGTCCTATTTACCAGTAACGGTTCTACCGCTTGGTATACGAACTTCATCAACCATTTTTTGAGTAGCTTTATCTGGTTCTTGAGTCATTAAACTCACAACAACCATAGCAACTAAACTAACAGCTGATCCGAAGATACCGAATGTTAATTGTGTAATTCCTAAGAATCCACTTCCACCGGTTCGCACCCAAACTAAGTACCAAGTACCAGCAGCTAGACCTCCTAACATACCAGCAATAGCACCTTGTCTGTTAGCTCTCTTCCACCATACACCAAGTACAAGTGGGAAGAATAATCCAGACATCGCAAAGTCAAAAGCCCAGATTACTGAACCTAAGATACCTTGGATTTCAAGTGCCGCGATAGTAGCTCCTGCAAAACCAATTACTACAAGCAATGCTCTTGCAACAAGTAGTCTTTTTGCAGTCTCAGCTTTTGGATCAATCATTTTGTAGTAAACATCATGAGAGATCGCATTTGCAATTGCTAGAATTAAACCATCAGCAGTTGACATAGCAGCAGCCATACCTCCAGCAGCAACCAGACCTGAAATTACATAGGGTAATCCAGCTATTTCTGGCGTTGCTAACACTACAGCTTTACCACCCATGAAAAACTCATTTAATTCAAGAGTTCCATTGCCGTTAAAGTCACTGATGAACATCAAGTTTGCTTGATTCCAGTTTTGGAACCAATCAATTGATTGAACTTCAGCAAATGATTTACCAATAATACCTGTAGATAAATTTGGATCAATCAACGATAGTTTAGATAGTGTTGCTAACATTGGCGCAGATGAATACAGAAGGAAGATAAAGAATAATGACCAACCTACTGATTTTCTAGCTGCTTTTACACTTGGAGTAGTAAAGTATCTCATCATCACGTGAGGCAATGAAGCTGTTCCCATCATCATCGCTAATGCCAATGAAATAAACGCCCAAGGCGTTGCATTTACTGCAGAGTGTGCTTTAGTTATTCCAGCTAACCCTTTTGGTACTGTAGCTAAATCAGCAGCAGAGTTTTTAACAAAACCAAACTGTTGTTCTAACTCACCAATTCTAGCTACCTCATCAGCTAACATAAAGTGAGGGAAGAAACCCGCTCCCATTTTGTTACTGATCCAGAATACTGGAAGTAAGTAAGCTATAATTAGTACGATATATTGTGCAACCTGTGTCCAAGTTACCGCCCTCATACCACCTAACATTGAACAAAGTAAAATACTTATAAGTCCAACATAAACAGCATATTTGAAGTCAATATCTAGGGCAACAGATGCAATAGTACCTGTAGCGTTAATTTGTGCAGTCACATATGTAAATGAAGCAACAGTTAAAACTACAACTGCGCTAAATCTGGCTAAATTACCACCGTATCTTGTACCTATAAAATCTGGAACTGTATAACAGCCAAATTTTCTTAAGTATGGTGCTAATAAAGTTGCAACTAATATATAACCACCAGTCCAACCAACAAGTAGTGCCATATATCCGTAACCTTTGAAGTAAATACCACCTGCCATTGCAACGAATGAAGCACCAGACATCCAGTCTGCCGCTGTTGCCATACCGTTGAATACAGTTGGAACTTGCCTTCCAGCCACGTAATAAGCATCTGCTTGCGCTGTTCTTGATAGATAACCAATTAAAGCGTAGATGAATATTGTAAAGGCTACAAAAGCAATACCTATTGCTTTAGCAGTCATACCCATCTGCTCACCAATTGCCATTAAGATTATGAAACCTATAAATCCTCCAGTATAGATTCCGTAAACTTTAGGCAAATTGTCTATAAATTTACCTTTAATCATTAGTCATCTCCTCTTTCGTTAAAGCCGAACTCTTCATCAATTTTCTCTTGCCTATTGGCAAACCAGAAAAGTAAGATTACAAAGATTCCAAGAGATCCTTGACATGTAAACCAATATGTCCATGGATATCCGAAAGGTCCTGTAACCTCATTCATTTCAGCTCCGAAAAGGAAGATGCCCATTGAGAAAACTGCCCAGATTGCCAATGTTACCCATAACAATGACCTGGATTTTTCCCAGTGTTTTTGTGCGTTTGACATTTATACCTCTCTTTTAGTTATAACTAATTAAAACCATAACCATTCTTAGAGTTTTTAAAAGATGAAAATTGTTCATAATAGGTGCTTATTTACTTACTTTTTTAAGATATAATTGTCTCAAAGAAAATTTTTATGCAAAAATATAAATTATCTCTGAAAGATTTATCTTTTAAAGATTTTAGAGTTTACTTATTTGCATTATTTAAAGCTTTTATTCCTAAAAAAAAAATCAAAAACTTAGATGACCTTGAAAATTTTATTCAAACCAAATCTGCATGGGTTACCCAAGTTACTCTTTATAGTTATTTAAAAACTCGAATGGGAACAAGATATGTTCTTCACTTTGATAATGATGAGTTTATGTCATCTGTTAATTTAGCTAAATGGAATATTTATTCTGTGGCTTTACAAGATTTAACTTTTTTTACCTTTTCTTATTTAAAAGTTAATTTCAATTATCAAAATATAGATCAAGCCAAAGAAATTTATTTAAAAATTTTAGATGATGAAATATCAAATAAAATGCCTTTAGATATTATAGAGAAGGCAAAAAAAAGTTTTGGTGAAAGATTTCAAAATTTGAATTGGGAAATTTATCACAAAGATCTACCATTTAATCCGAGTGCACTTTCATTATACAAATGGGCTCCCATAGCCGAGGAACTCAAATCTTTAGACCGAAAAATTGTATTAAATTCTATGATTTTGAAATGGGATATTATTAAGCAGGAATTTGAAAAGTTAATTCAATTTTAAATATTTTTTCTATTATCCACTAAACTTTCAACCACACTTGGATCAGCCAATGTAGTTGTATCACCTAATTGATCATGTTCATTAGCAGCAATTTTTCTTAAAATTCTTCTCATAATTTTTCCTGATCTAGTCTTAGGAAGACCTGGGGTAAAATGAATTAAGTCTGGGGTAGCTAATGGCCCAATTTGTTTTCTAACCCATAGTTTTAAATCTCTTTCTAGGTCACCATTTTCTCTCTCACCCACATTTAAAGTTACATAACAGTAAAGGCCGTTACCTTTTATATCATGTGGATATCCAACTACCGCTGCTTCAGCTACTTTTGGATGAGCAACGAAAGCACTCTCTATTTCTGCAGTACCAAGGTTGTGACCAGAGACGATGATCACATCATCCACTCTGCCTGTTATCCAATAGTATCCATCTTTGTCTCTTCTACATCCGTCACCAGTAAAATATTTACCGTTAAATTGTGAAAAATAAGTATCTATAAATCTTTGATGATCTCCATAAACAGTTCTCATTTGTCCAGGCCAAGACTGACCAATACATAGTCTACCTTCTCCTGGGCCTTTAATTTCAACACCTTTTTTATCAACAAGCACAGGCTTAATACCATAAAATGGTTTTGTAGCTGAACCAGGCTTCAAATCTATTGCACCAGTTTGAGGAGCAATCATTATTCCACCGGTTTCTGTCTGCCACCATGTATCTACAATTGGACACTTCGAATTTCCAACAGTTTTATAGTACCACATCCAAGCCTCTGGATTGATCGGCTCGCCTACCGTACCTAGTAATTTTAATGATTTTCTTGAAGTTTTTTTAACAGGTTTGTCTCCTTCTCGCATTAACGCCCTAATTGCTGTGGGAGCGGTATAGAAAGTATTTACTTTATACTTATCAATTATTTGCCACCATCTAGAGCTACTTGGATAATTTGGAATTCCTTCAAACATTATTGTAGTTGCTCCATTAGCTAAAGGTCCATAAATTATATAACTGTGACCTGTAACCCATCCAATATCAGCTGTGCACCAGTAGATATCTTTTGGTTTATAATTAAAAATATATTGATGAGTCATTGAAGCATACACCATGTAACCACCTGTTGTATGCAAAACTCCTTTAGGCTTTCCAGTTGATCCTGACGTGTATAAAATAAACAAAGGATCTTCAGCATTCATTTCTTCTGGTTCGCAGTGTTTAGGCACATCTTTAATTAGATCATGATACCAAACATCTCTATCACTATGCCAGTTGATATAATTACCTGTTCTTTTAACAACAATACATTTTTTAACATTAGGACAACTTTCTAAGGCTTCATCAGTTGTGTATTTTAATGGAATTGTTTTTCCTCCTCTAACACCTTCATCTGCTGTAATTATATATTCCGACTCACAATCATTCACTCTTCCAGAAATAGAATCTGCTGAAAAGCCTCCAAAAATAATTGAGTGAACAGCCCCAATACGTACACAAGCAAGCATCAAAATAGCAAGCTCAGGGATCATTGTTAAATAAATAGTAACTCTGTCACCTTTTTTAATTCCTAATTTTTTTAGACCGTTTGCAGCTCTTGATACTTTTTCATGAAGTTGTTTGTAAGAAATTTTTTGACTATCTTTAGGATCATCTCCAACCCAAATAATTGCAGTTTTGTCTTTTTTATCTTTTAAATGTCTATCAATACAATTTGCTGAAGCATTTAAAGTTCCATCATGAAACCATTTTATTTTAACTTCTTTAGTACTGTATTTTACATCTTTGATTTTCTTGTATGGCTTTATCCAAGTTATTCTTTTTCCTTCTTTTCTCCAAAACTCATCGTTACTTTTAATAGATTTAGAGTATTTATCTTGGTATTTGCTTTTTGTAGCTAAACTGTTTTTAACCCATTGAGGCTTGGTTTTGATAACCAGCTCATTTGAACTTTCTCTAGCAATTTTTTTACGAACAGTCTTTTTTCTAACTTTAGTTTTTTTGGTTACTTTTTTAGTAACTTTTTTTTTTCTGACTTTAGTTTTTTTCTTTTTTTTTAATGGCATGAAATAATTTTATATTTAAATTTTACTCATCTTATTTAATATTTTCCAGCTTTTAGAGTCGATTGGCATCACAGATAGTCTACTTTGTTTAATAAGGGCTAAATGGCCTAATTCTCTAGACTTTTTGATACTTTCAAGGGTTATAGGTTTGGATAATTTTTCTAGAAATTTAACTGTAACAGCTACAAACCGTCCTGATTTATCAGTTTTATCTAAGTAAGCTTCTTTGATTACTTCGACAATCCCAACAATTTCTTTACCAATATTTGAGTGATAAAAAAAACAAAGGTCACCTTTTTTCATACTTTTTAAATTTTTTGCTGCTTGGTAATTTCTAACACCATCCCAGGGTGCACCTTTAGCACCTGCTTTTTTTTGTTGATCAATTGACCAAACATCAGGCTCAGATTTCATTAACCAATATTGCATTATAATTGTACTCCTGCTCCTTTAAGAAAGGCAGCATTTTTATCCAAGGGCCATCTTGGTTTTGCAGGATGATCTAAATTATCAAATTGTTTTAATTTGAATTTTTCTAAACCAACCATAGCAATCATAGCTGCGTTGTCCCCACAAAATTCAATTGGTGGAAACATGCTTTGATAATTTTCTTCATTACATAAATTAATTAACATAGACCTGATTCTCTTATTAGCTGCTACCCCTCCAGCAACTACAAATATTTTTCCTTTCAAATCATTTTGTTTTTCAAATTCAGAAAATGCAATCTTGGTTTTTTTATATAAAATTTGTTCAACTGTTTTTTGAAAAGAGGCTGCAAGATCAAATTTTTCTTGATCAGTTTTAATACTTTTTGCTATTCTTAAAATTGCTGTTTTAAGGCCTGCAAAAGATAAGTTACATCCTCCTTTATTAAAAATAGGTTTTGGCAAATCATACTTATTTGGATTACCTTTTTCTGCTAGAATTTCTATTTGAGGCCCTCCAGGAAATTCAATTCCCAAAAGTTTAGCAGTTTTATCAAATGCCTCTCCTAAGGCATCATCAATAGTAGTTCCTAATCTTTTATATTTTCCTAAACCTTGAACATTTAAAAATTGTGAATGACCACCTGAAATTAATAAAAGTAAATATGGGTAGTTTAGTTCTGAATTTAGTTTTGGGCTTAAGGCATGACCTTCTAAGTGATTAACAGCAATAAAAGGTTTTTCTAATGCAGATGCAAAAGCTTTTCCAAAACTTAAACCAACAGATAAACATACTATCAGACCTGGACCAGCTGTTGAGGCTACTGCATCAATCTCTTCTATTTTTCTGCCACTATCATTAATTGCTTTTTGAACAATCCAATCTATTTTTTCCATGTGAGATCTTGCAGCCAGTTCAGGAACAACACCTCCAAATTCTTTATGAACATCAACTTGGCTTGAAACAATATTGGATAAAACTATTGGTATTCCTCGTTCATTTTCAGTAATTACTGCTGCTGCTGTTTCATCACAGCTGGATTCTATTCCAAGAATTAAGGGTTTTTTACTCATTCAAATAGTTTTTATTAATTGTACAATCTCAATACAAGTAAGAAATATATTTATTTATGAATAAGAAAATCGTTATTGGATCAAGGGGTAGTAAGTTAGCTCTAATATATGCTCAAAATGCCAAAGATAAAATTGTTAAAAATACAAATTTAAATGATGACGACATTACAATTAAGGAAATAACTACAAAAGGAGATCAAGTTCAAGATCAAAGATTGTCAGAAGTAGGTGGCAAAGGCTTATTTTCATCAAACATAGAAAAGGAACTTCAAGATAAAAAAATTGATATAGCTGTTCACGCATTAAAAGATATGCCTGCAATTGAAACTGATGGTTTAAGAAGCAATACATTTTTAGAAAGAAATGATCCTAGGGAAATATTAATAACCAGGAATAAAAAAAAAC
>CACEFI010000016.1 GCA_902558795.1 uncultured Pelagibacteraceae bacterium
AAAAAATTATTGCAGCAGGGGCAGGGGTTATATTTTTTTGAGCATAAATTTGCAATACAAAAGCAAAACCTCCAGATAAAATACCAGCATATAAAATAGAATTTATTTCTTTCATAATTTCAATGTAAATAAATTCTTCATAAATAAATGCTACTATAAAAGAAAATACTGCAACAATTAAAGTTTGTACTGCACCAAGGGTTAAAGGGAGATCATATTTTTTTACAATAATTGCTGTAAAAATTATATGAGTACTCCAGAATAAAGCCCCAAGAATTACTAAACTATCTCCAAGTCTTACTGTTGCGTCATAAAAATTTGTTAATAAATATCCTCCAATTAAACACAACACTACAGACGGCCAAACACTCCAATGAATTGATTTTCGTTTAAATAAAAAAATTATAATAGGTACTAACGGGACATAAAAAATCGTAAAAAAAGCAGCGTTTGCGACATCTGTATATAAAAGAGCAACCTGTTGTAAAGCTGAGCCTAAAAACAAAGATAATCCAATTAATAAAGAGAGATTAATAAAAGTTTTAGTGTCCGATTTAAACTCAGACTTAAATTTCTTTATTTCAAATAACAAAACTAATGGTGTTATAGCCAAAAAACCTATGAAAAATCTAACAGCATTAAAAGTGAATGGGCCTATATTATCCATGCCAGTATCTTGAGCAATGAAAGTTGTGCCCCAGATAAAAGTACACAACAGAGCACTGAGTAAAGAGATAGTTTTTGACATAAATTATATTAAACGGCTAACTTATATGCAAAATTTTTGCCTAGATTTTCTTTGAGATCATTATTAAACCTTGCTGCCTCTGCTCCATCAATAATTCTATGATCATAGGATAAAGATATGGGCAACATCGTTCTTGTTTGAAATTTTCCATTAATGAATATTTGTTTTTTTTGAGATTTACCTACACCTAAAATTGCAACTTCTGGAAAATTTATAATTGGAGTAAAAAACGAACCTCCTATACCGCCCAAACTTGTTATAGTCATAGAGCCACCAAATAACTCCTTTTTATCAATTTTTAGATTTCTACAAAGTTCACTTACTTCTTTTAATTCCTTACTAAGTACTGAGATTTTTTTATTGTTAGCATTTCTAATTTTAGGAACCATCAGACCATTAGGGGTATCAACAGCAATTCCAATATGAAAATATTTTTTTAATGTCATTTTTCCAGTTTCAATCTCATCAATAGAAGAATTAAAACTTGGGAATTTTTTTAAAGAGGCTACTAAAGCTTTAATTATAAATGCCAAAGGAGTAACCTTAATTTTTTCTCCAGTGTACATATCTGTTAAAGAGCTTCTAAAGTTTTCCATTTCTGTTATATCTGCTTCATCATGATTTGTGACATGTGGTATAGTTGTCCAAGAATTAGTTAAATAAACTGAAGATAATTTTTTTACTCTTGGAATATCTTTAATTTCAATTTCTCCAAAATCAGCATGTTCAAATTCATTTTTAATTTTTTTCTTTTTATCTTCTTTAGTTTCACTAATATTTTTTGATTTTAATGAAACAAACTTTTTAATATCATCTTCAACCACTCTTCCATCTTTTTCACTTCCTGCTACTTGAGCAATATCAACTCCAAGTTCCCTTGCAAATTTTCGAGCTTTTGGACTTGCAGATGAAATTTCTTTAGATAATGTTTTAACTTGATTAATTGTAGTTTGCTTTACTTCAGGTTTTATTACTTTAATTTTTTTTAACTCTTTTTCAATATTTGGCTTATCGTCAGCATTTTCTTTTGTTTGAGATTTTTCTTCTAAAATTAATATCAAATCACCTTCTGAAACTTTATCTCCTACCTTTATTTTTAAAGATTTAACTTTTCCTTCAGAGTTTGATGGAATTTCTACACTAGATTTGTCACTTTCGATTGTAATCAATGGGTCATTTTTCTGAAGTGTTTGACCTTCAGAAGCCAAAACTTCTATTACCTCAACATCTTTAAAATCTCCAATATTTGGTACTTTGATTTCAGTTTCTGACATTATAATTTAGTTGGCATTGGTTTTTCACCATCAATATTATATTTTTTTATTGCATCTTTTGCATATTTTGAGGCTATCAACTGCTCTTTAGCCAAAACACTCAAACTATAAGCGACTAAATGTTCTTTATCTACTTCAAAAAACTTCCTTAAATTTTTTCTAGTATCACTTCTGCCAAAACCATCCGTTCCTAAAGAGTAAAAACTTTTATTTGTATATGGTCTTATTTGATCTGAATTCATTCTCATATAATCAGATGCGGCCATTATTGGGCCTTCAGATTTCCCTAAACATTTTTCAACAAATGAAGTTTTTTGTTCTTTATCAGGGTTTAAAAGATTATATCTTTCGACTTCCATTCCATCTTTTCTTAACTCGTTAAAACTCGTTACACTCCAAATCTCACTGTCAATTTGATATTCATTTTGAAGAACTTCGGCTGCTGCCATCATTTCTCGAAGGATAGTACCTGATCCTAAAAGTTGAATTTTTGTCTTCTTAAACTTATTGAATTCTTTTATCTTATACATGCCTTTAAGAATGCCTTCCTCACAGCTTTTATCTTTTGGCATTTCAGGATGAGAATAATTTTCATTCATTGTAGTAATATAATAAAAAACATTTTCTTTCTTTTCATGCATTCTTCTCATGCCTTCCCTAAAAATTACAGCTAGCTCATAATGAAAAGTTGGATCATAAGTTACACAATTGGGTATTGTCGACGCTACTAAGTGGCTATGTCCATCTTGGTGTTGAAGTCCTTCTCCAGCTAAAGTAGTTCTACCCGCAGTAGCCCCGATTAAAAATCCTCTTGCTTGACTATCACCAGCAGCCCACGCAAGATCACCTATTCTTTGAAAACCGAACATAGAATAAAAAATATAAATAGGTATCATTTCTATATCATGGTTTGTGTAAGCTGTAGCAGCAGCTATCCATGATGACATTGCACCAGCTTCATTAATTCCTTCTTCTAAAACCTGACCACTTTTATCTTCACGATATGAGCTTAACTGTGCAGCATCTTCAGGTTCATATTTTTGACCTTCGTGTGCGTAAATTCCTATTTTTTGAAAAAAACCTTCCATTCCAAATGTTCTAGCTTCATCTGGAATAATTGGGACTAATCTTGGAGAAATATTTTTATCTCTTAATAAATTAGTAAACATCCTAACCATTGCCATGGTTGTTGACATTTCTTTTTCACCAGTTGAAACTTTCATGAAATCAAAAATATCTTTTGATGGAGCTTTAATTGGTTTTGCGTAGGTAGTTCTTTCAGGTAAAAAACCACCTAAATTCAATCTTCTTTCTTTTAGATATTTAATTTCTGGAGATTTTTCATCAGGCTTAAAATACTCAATGTTTCTAACTTGATCATCGGTTAGAGGAACATCAAATCGATCTCTGTAGTATAGTAAATCGTCAACATCTAATTTTTTTGTTTGGTGAGTTGTATTTACACTTTCACCTGTCTTACCCATTCCATATCCCTTGATGGTCTTTGCTATAATTACAGTAGGGCTTCCTTGATTTTTTGTAGCTTTGTCATAAGCCGCATATACTTTATGTGGATCATGACCACCTCTATTTAACCTCCAAATATCTTTATCTGATAAGCTTGAAACTAGTTCTTGTGTTTCAGGATATTTACCAAAAAATTTTTCTCTAACATAAGCACCATCTCTTGCTTTCATCGCTTGGTATTCTCCATCAACCGTTTCATTCATTATTTTTACTAAATGACCAGTTTTATCGTTTGCTATCAAAGAATCCCAATATGATCCCCAAATTACTTTTATAACATTCCAGCCAGCTCCTCTAAAGCTACCCTCTAATTCTTGAATAATTTTTCCATTTCCTCTAACAGGTCCATCAAGCCTTTGAAGATTACAATTAATTACAAATATTAAATTATCTAATTTTTCTCTAGCTGCTAAACCAATCGCACCCATGGACTCTGGCTCATCCATTTCTCCATCACCTAAAAATGCCCAAACTTTTCGGCCCTCATCTTTTATGAGACCTCTATTAATTAAATACTTCATGTATCTTGCTTGATAAATTGCTAACATGGGACCTAAGCCCATTGAAACAGTCGGAAATTGCCAAAATTTAGGCATTAACCACGGATGTGGATAGGAGGAAAGTCCACCTGAATTTACCTCTTGTCTGAAACTATCCAATTGTTTTTCATTTAATCTACCTTCCAAAAATGCTCTAGCATACATTCCAGGAGCACTATGGCCCTGAAAATAAACTAAATCCCCACCAAATTTATTATTTTTTGCTCTCCAAAAGTGGTTCATCCCAACATCATATAGAGTTGCAGCAGATGCAAATGTACCTATATGTCCGCCTAATTCTGGAAATTTTTTATTTGCTCTAACAACCATGGCAGCTGCATTCCATCTAATTAAAGATCTAATTCTTCTTTCAATATTTTGATCTCCATTTGATTTAACTTCTGCTTCAGGTGGTATCGTATTTATGTAAGGAGTGTTTTGAGTATAAGGAATATTTGCACCCTCACGATATGCTTTGTTAATTAATTCTTTGATTAAAAAATGAGCTCTTTGATTTCCATCTTTTGATATAACAGCTGACAAGGACTCTAACCAATCTTGTGTTTCTAAAGGATCTATATCTTTACCATTTGTAACCTGAATGGTTGACGGCTCTTTTTTTAGAGTAGCTTCTTGATAAACTCTAATCTCATCTTTTTGCTCCTCCATAGCAGCTTCTGCTTGCTTTATAATACTCTCAGTATCTTTTGGAATTGGATTGTCTTTTTTGTTCACTCCCGAAGAAATAATATTTAAAATGATATCTCCTTTCGAGACTTTATCTCCAACTTTAACTTCGACTTTTTCAATCTTACCGGCTATGGTTGAAGGAATTTCAACGCTTGATTTATCACTTTCAATCGTAATTACTGGATCATTAATGTTTAATTGATCACCTTCTTTTGCTAAAATTTCTATAACTTCAACTTCTTCGAAATCTCCAATGTCTGGGACAAGTAATTTTTCACTCATTATTTTAGAATGTTTTATATACCTATTAATATTATAATTAAGTTTATTTTGTCGCTTTATTGGGCTTTTTTATGAATTTCTGTAAAAAAAATGCACAAAAAATTGATTATTTAATTTCTTTCAACACACATAGCTATACCCATACCTCCTCCAATACACAATGCTGCACAACCTTTGCTTTTATCTTGCTTTATCATTTCATGTATTAAAGTAACTAATATTCTTGTTCCTGATGCACCAATTGGATGGCCAAGAGCAATTGCGCCACCATTTACATTAACTATCTCTCTAGGAATTTTTAGTTCTTTTATTACTGCTATACTTTGAGCTGCAAAAGCCTCGTTTATTTCAAATAAATCAACATCATTTAAACTCCAATCAGCTTTATTTAGTGCTTCTTTAACCGCAGGTATAGGTCCTAAACCCATCAAAGATGGTTCCACACCACATGATGCCCATGAAACTATTCTAACTAAAGGCTCTATAGAATTATGTTCAGCTTGTTTTCTTGTCATAAGCACTGTTGCAGCAGCGCCGTCATTTATACCTGAAGAATTTCCAGGAGTAACAGTTCCATTTTCTTTAAATACAGTCTTTAATTTTTTCAAATCATCTATTATTAAATTACTTCTAGGATGTTCGTCTTTATCAAAAATTAAATTTTCTTTTTCTTTATTAATCTGTAATTTAATTATTTCATCTTCAAATTTTTTTTTGTCTACAGCATCATGTGCTTTTTTTTGAGAATTGAGAGCAAAATTATCTTGTTCATCTCTGGTAATTTCAAATTTTTCTGCAACATTTTCTGCTGTTACACCCATGTGATAATGATTAAATGAATCTGTTAAACCATCATTGATCATTGTGTCTACTAATTTAGATTCATCTAATTTTTTATTTTCTCTGTAAAATAATGAGTGTGGTGCTCTAGACATATTTTCTTGGCCACCTGAAACAATAATCTTGTTTTGCTCTAATTTGATTGATTGAAATCCTGAAACTATAGATCTTAAACCTGATCCACATACCTGATTTATAATATGTGCTGGTTTTGAAACTGGAATACCAGCGTGTATGGATGCCTGTCTTGCTGGATTTTGACCTAGTCCTGAAGTTAAAACATGACCCATTATTACTTCATCAATTTGATCTGACTTTAAATTTGATTTATGAATAACTTCTTTTATTGCCAGCGCACCTAATTTATCGGCACTCAAATCTTTTAAAGAACCTTTGTATGTTCCGATTGGCGTTCTCAAAGCAGATGTAATTACAACATCATCTAATTTTTTACTCATTAATTACTCAACATATTATTTTATAAGTTAAATTACATCAAAAACTTTGATATATGGAAACAATTATTAAATTAGGACCGCTGGCCAAATTGGATAAGGCGCTCGGCTACGAACCGGGAGATTCCAGATTCGAGTTCTGGGCGGTCCACCAAAAAGGAAACTAAAATGTTAGATTGGCTTTTAAAAGCATCATTACAAAAATCAGTTATATATTTTTTTACAATTGTTTTAATAATTTTATTAATCTTAACTTTTGTATTATAAAAAAATATGAGTGAAGAATTTGAACAAATAAGTCTTAAGCCTGGATTTATGAAACACAATGGGGGTGTTTTGTTTAGAACCATATCTGATACTGAGTATGAATTTAAATCAACAATTAATGAAAATCATTTAAATGCTGCGGGCATTACACATGGCGGTTACTTATCAGCTTTAATCGATGCTGGTGCAGGAACTGCAGCTCATAGAGCCAGTGGAAATTCACCATGTGTTACGATTTCATTAGATTTAAAATTTATTGGTGCATCTAAAGTGGGTGATGAAATCACAGGATTTACTAAAATTCTAAAAAAAACAAATACACTTATATTTTTATTTTGTGAATTGAGATGTAATAATAAAATTATAACTTCTGCATCTGGAGTTTGGAAAATTTTAAAGGTTAAACCCTCAAATTTAGGGCCTGGTGGTTAATTATTCTTTTCTTCTATAGTTCAAGTATCCGAAGATGAATAAAAATAAAATTGCTATTGGATAAACAACCACCTTACTAGGCCTATTTGAGTTTTCTATCTTAAGTTCACTTATATAATCGCCCATTTCAAAGCCACTTTTTTTTGCTTGTCCATTCCATTTTAAATTATCAACAATAATTTTATTATTTTCTTTTACTAAACTAATTCCATAATCCTCTAAATTATATTCTTCTTCAAAGGTATTTTTATCAATCACAAATAATTTATATCTCTCACCATAAGGACTGGGTCTAGTAATTTTAAAACGCACTTCTTTTTTTGGATCTAAAATAACTGAATTAATATTGTTAATGTCTTGGTAATTATATTTTGGATAAAATTTATTAAGAACAAACTCTGGTGAAAGTAATGAAATAGATATTATCAAAAAAATAATTATCTCATACCATTTCAATTTATTAACGAACCAGCCTTGAGTTGCAGATGTAAATACCAATATTCCTGCTAAAGAAGTTATTATTACAACTAAAGCATGCCAAATATTTTCTATTCCAATTAAAAGAAGTTCATGATTGAATAAAAAAACGATTGGAAGAATACCAGTCCTTAAACTATACCAAAAAGCTTGTAATCCTGTTTTAAGTGGGTCTCCTCCAGAAATAGCTGCTGCTGCATAGGATGCTAAACCAACTGGTGGAGTAACATCGGCCATTAACCCAAAATAAAAAACAAATAAATGAACAGCTATTAATGGAAAAATAAATCCTGAAGCATTACCAACATCTACTAGAACAGTAGCCATTAATGATGCAACAACGACATAATTTGCAGTGGTTGGTAGTCCCATTCCTAACAATAAACATAATATTATTGTTAAAAATAATAATATTGTAACATTGTCTTTAGCTATAGACTCTATAACTATAATTAAGTTAGTGCTTAATCCTGTTGACCCAACAGCTCCTACAATTATTCCTGCTGTTGCTATGGCTATTCCCACACCAACCATATTTAAAGCACCTTTTTCAAAACCAACGATAGTTTGATTAAACCAAATTTTCAGAGCATCTTTAGAAAAAGAATTTTTAACTAGCAAGTGAAGTAAATTGACTAGAATTAAAGAGATTGTGGCATAGAATATAGAGTAAGAAGCAGTGAACCTTAAATAAACGAGCATATAAATTAAAACAAAAATTGGAATTAAAAAATGAAGTCCAGATAAAAATGTTTTTTTCAAATTTGGGACATCTACATCATCCATTCCTTTTAAGTTTAATTTTAAAGCTTCAAGATGAGATATGTAAAAAAGGGCAATGTAAGAAATTATTGCAGGTAAAAAAGCGTGTTTTACAACTTCAAAATAAGTGACACCTATAAAACTTGCCATCACAAATGCTGCAGCACCCATAACTGGTGGCATAATCTGACCATTTACTGAAGATGAAACTTCTATAGCTCCTGCTTTTTCCTTTGAGAATCCAGTTTTTTTCATAATGGGAATTGTAAAAGTTCCAGTAGTAACAGTATTTGCAATTGAAGATCCTGATATTAAACCAGTCATTCCAGAGCCTAGAATAGCGGCTTTGGCAGGGCCTCCTCTCATTTTTCCAACCATCGCAAAAGCTAAGTCTAAGAAATATTTTCCACCTCCTGCAGTCTCTAAAAGAGCACCAAATAATACAAATAAAAAAATGAAATCTACCGATACTCCTATTGGAATTCCAAATATTGCTTCCTGATCCAACCATTGAAAACCAACCAGTCTATTAAGGGAAAGTCCGCCATGAGAAATTATTTCAGGAGCGTATCTTCCAAAATATGAAAATAATAAGAAACATATGGCGATTATTACAAGTGGTAAACCGATTGCTCTTCTTGTTGCTTCAAGTAAAGTTAAAATACCAAGACCTCCTATAATAAGCTCGACTGGTAATTTAAAATTATCTCCAATTAAAATATTTAAAAGAACACCTCCTCTATCAACTAATTGGTCATAAAAAAAATATATATAAAAACATGAAAAAGCTCCGATAAAACTTATCAAGATATCAAATACAGAAATTTTTTTTCCTTTAGAAATTGGATAAATCAAAAATGCTAATGTTAATGCAAACCCAAGATGAATTGCTCTTGCAGGTAGTCCTTTAAACATTCCAAAATTAAAAATAAAAGGAAATGGAGAAGCATACCAAAGCTGAAATAACGACCAGATAATCGCGATAGCTGCAACAATCTTTAAATGAAGACCAGTAAGATTTTTTGTAGGAGACAAATCCTCACTAATTTTATCTTTTACTCTTTCACTAATGCTTTGACTCATAACAAAGATGATACCTTATTATAAAAAAAAGGCCCGATTAAAAATCAGGCCTTTTAATTAAATTAAGATTTTAGATTACATTAATCCAGCTTCTTTATAGTATCTTAGAGCACCTTCGTGTAAAGGAGCTGATAAGCCGTCAGCAATCATATCTTCTTTTTTAAGTGAAGAAAAAGCAGGATGTTGTTTTCTGAAATCATCAAAATTTTCAAATACTGCTTTAACTACTAAGTAAACAAGATCTGATTCAACCATATTGCTAGTAACTACTGTAGCTTTCACACCAAAAGTTGTAGCATCTTTTTTCTGACCCGTGTAAGTACCCGCTGGAATTACAGCTTTTGCATAATAATCAGCGCCATCAATTAAACCTTGAACTTCAGCCCCAGTTAAATTGATAGGTGAAGCTTTCGCAGCACAAGTTGCTGCTTGCTCCATAGCTCCGTTTGGAAATCCTACAGAATAACCAAAAGCATCTATTTTACCATCACACAAAGCCTTCACTTGTTCAGATGAAGTTAATTCAGTTGTTGATTTAAAGAAACTATTATCAACACCTTTTGCTTTCATTAACTCTTCCATAGTTCCTCTTTGACCAGAACCAGGGTTACCAATATTTACAACTTTTCCTTTTAGGCCAGCAAAATCTTTAATTTTTGCTTTTTTTCTTGCCCAAATTTGAAAAGGTTCATTGTGAACAGAAAATACAGCTCTTAAACCCTTATACTGTTTTCCTTCCCATTTGCTTGATCCATTAACAGCATGATACTGCCAATCTGATTGCGCAACACCAAATTGAAATTCACCAGCAGCGATTTGACCAATATTATAATTTGATCCACCTGTTGATGGTGCTGTACATCTGTAAGCCTTGTCTATACCCTTTTTTCTTCCATGTTCTTTAGCGATTGCAGATTTGTGTAACATTTTACAAATTGCATTTCCTGTTTGGAAGTAAACTCCAGTAGGTCCGCCAGTTCCTATCGTGAAAAACTCTGCTGATTTTGCAACAACCGTTAATGATAAAGATGCAGCTAGTATCAGTAAAGCACTTGATAGAGATGTAATTATTTTTTTCATTTTTCTCCCCCTATATCGTTATTTTTATATATTAATTTTAACAGTAATTTATTGGGTATGTATAGTGAGATTTTATATTGATTCTGACCATTTTTTTAACTTATTAACACCCTCGACAACTTTAGGTGCTAACTTACTAATTTTATCAAAATCAATTGTTTCATCATCTTTAATTTCATTCATAAATTTTTGACCATCAAAGTCTGTAAAACTTAATCTTGCTAACATTTGTTTTTGATCGAAACCAAAATCAGATCCTGGCAATAGAGCAACCCCTGTATCATTTAATATACTGTCACACATTTCTGATGATGAATTAAATTTTTTATTTAAAAACTCTGGCATCAAATAGAATCCCCCCTGTGGTTTGTTAATTAAAATTTTATTTGATTTTAAATTTTCATAAACATAATTACCAACTGCACTCAAAATATTTCTAGATTTGTTGATATAATCTGAATGATTATTTTCATATGCTTTTATTGCTGCATATTGTATGGGCGCACTAACAGCTGAAAAAGTTTCACTTGCTAAAACATTAATCATATTCTTAATTTCAATTAACGAGTCTGGTACTAAAAAATAACCTAATCTCCATCCACCAGCTCCACACCATTTACTTAATCCAGTACTTATAATTGTTTTTTCCGGACAAAAGCTAGAAATAGATTGATAATTATCCTTAAAACTTAACTCTGAATATATTTCATCTGACAAAATAATTAGGTTATGTTTTTTAGCTATATTTGCTATTTCCTCTAAATTATCACAAATTTGACCAGAAGGATTATTTGGTGAATTTAAGAATAATAAATAATTTTTATTTTTATCTTTTAAGACAATTTCCTCAATTTCTGAAGCTGTTGGAAACCAATTGTTTTCTCTTTTAGTTTTTAAAATTTGTATTTTATTTCTACCTAATATTGCTTGAGGAGCATATGAAACCCAACTAGGTGCTGGTAATATAATTTCTCCATCAAATATAACATGCAATAAAAACATCAATTCTTTTGAACCAGGTCCAATAATTACATTGTCAGACTTGTAATCGTAATTCTTTTTTTTAGATGTGTATTTTGCAACAGCATTTCTTAATTCGGAAAGTCCTTGCATTGGCAAATATTTATTTTGGTGCGCATTACCTTTAAGCTCTTCCACAACATCTTCTGGAACCTTAAATGGAGATTGTCCGAAACCAAATTTATATATTTTTTTTCCTTTCTCTTCCAATTTTCGAGAAGTTTCATTTATCAGCAAAGTTGAAGATGGTTTTAAATCTTTGACTAAATTTTTAAGCATTTTTATTTTGTAAATTACTATTACAGAATTAGACTTAATTATGCTAAATTAAATAAGTTAATAGCAAAATGAGAACTTTTTATCCTACGATTCGGTCATGTTTTAGTCTATTTTTGTTCTTTAACACCAACAATATCTGGTAGGTAAAAAAAAAAGCACACCAAAGGTTGAAATGACTAAACACAAAATTACTGCAGTTCTCGGACCTACAAATACAGGAAAAACCCACCTTGCTATTGAGACAATGCTTTCATTTCAGTCAGGTATGATTGGCTTTCCGTTACGATTACTGGCTAGAGAAGTTTACGACAAAGTAATAAAAAAAATTAGTTTAGATAAAGTCGCCTTAATAACAGGTGAAGAAAAAATTATTCCAACCAATGCTAAATACTTCTTGTGCACGGTAGAATCTATGCCAATTGACAAACATTTAGATTTTGTTGGTGTTGATGAAATTCAAATGTGTGCAGATCATGAAAGGGGTCATATTTTTACAGACAGACTTTTAAATATGAGGGGTGAAAAACTCACAATGCTTATGGGATCTAATACTATTAGAAATATTATTTCAAAATTAGACGGTGATGTTGAGTTTATAAATAGAGAAAGATTATCAAAATTAACATATGCAGGTCATAAAAAAATTTCGAGAATAAATAGAAAAACAGCAATAATAGCTTTCTCAGCAGAAGAAGTGTACGCGATAGCTGAATTAATTAGAAGACAAAAAGGTGGGGCAGCGATTGTAATGGGTTCATTAAGTCCAAAAACAAGAAATGCTCAAGTAGAACTTTATCAATCGGGTGATGTTGATTTTTTAGTAGCAACTGATGCAATTGGAATGGGTATTAATATGGATTTAGATTACGTTTTTTTTTCTAATCTTAAAAAATTTGATGGAAAAAAATTAAGAAAATTAAGTTTATCTGAAATAGGTCAAATTGCTGGCAGAGCTGGAAGATATTTAAATGATGGGAGTTTTGGAATAACAGGTGATTGTAAAGAAATTACAGCTGAGGATGTAGAGCTAATAGAGGGGCACAAATTTGGGGAAATAAGAACATTATTTTGGAGAAACTCTAATTTAAATTTTAACAATCCTCATAGTTTAATCAAGTCTTTAGAGGAAAAACCACAAATGGGATGGTTGCGTAAAATTCATGAATGTGAAGATGAAAAAGCCCTTAAATATTTTTTAAAAGACAAAAGTTTTATAAATCTAAATTTTGATAAGAAGTTACTTGGTCTTTTATGGGAATGTTGTCAAATACCTGATTTTGTAAAAAAAACTTATGGAAATCACTATGAAGTAATTGGAAATGTTTTTAAATATTTAAGTACTGGAAAACAACAAATTACAGATGAATTTATGAGATTACAGCTCATAAAACTTGATAAATTAGAGGGAAATGTAGATTCTTTATCAAATAGAATTGCAAATGTTAGAACTTGGTCTTATGTTTCAAATAAAAATAATTGGACAGAAAA
Organism: uncultured Pelagibacteraceae bacterium; assembly: GCA_902558795.1. Lineage (GTDB taxonomy): Bacteria > Pseudomonadota > Alphaproteobacteria > Pelagibacterales > Pelagibacteraceae > Pelagibacter. The sequence goes on from CACEFI010000016.1 coordinate 13,244, forward strand.
TCAAGACTATTGGATCGAAAAAACAAAACACTTAGAAGACAGACTTTCAGACAGACTTCATGAAGAACTTACAAAAACATTCATTGATAAAAGGGCAAGTGTTCTAGCAAGAGGCTTGAAACAAGATATGAAATTCAAAACAGAAATACTTGAAAACAATGATGTAATGATAGATGACCAATTTATTGGTAAAATAAATGGACTTAAATTAGCACTAGATTTAAAAAAAGGCGCTCTAGAAACAGATATTAAATCATTAAAAAAAGCTGCAAGACAAACTATTGGACCAGAGTTAGAGAAAAGAATTCAAATTATTATTGATACTGGATTAATTGAATTAAACAATGATTTCAAAATTTATTGGAACGATTTTCCAATAGCTAAATTATCTTCTGGTCATGATTATTTAAATCCAAATTTTGAGCTAATAATTGATGATATAATTGAACCTACTCACAAACAGAAACTTAGTGAATATATTGGGAAATGGATACAAGATAAAATTAATTTAGTTCTTAAAAGCTTGGTTGATCTAAAAAATCTTAAAGATAAAAATTCATCAATAAAAGCTTTAGCATATCAACTTTATGAAAATAATGGTGTGTTAAAAAGAGAACAGGTCTCTGAGTATCTAAAATCTCTTGGTCAGAATGAGAGAAAAATTCTAAGAGACTTGGGTGTAAAATTTGGAAGATATCATGTATTTTTATATCAATTAATTAAACCAGAAGCAGTTTCATTAAGAACATTGTTATGGAAAAATTTTCATCAAAAGTATTACAGCGTTCAACCGCCTACATTTGGATTAAACTTTTTAGATGACAAAGAGCATAGAAATAAAAATTTTATGCTTTTATGTGGCTTTGAAAAATTTGATACTTTGTTTGTAAGGATAGATATTCTGGAGAGGTTATTTATGTTAATTATTAACTCACCAAACTCAAAAGAAAATAAAGAGATTAAAATCATACCAGAAATGTTAAATTTATTGGGTTGTAGTAAAGAAAATTTCAAAAAACTCTTACAAAAAATGAATTATAAAATTTTCGATAAAAATGATGAAGCTTATTTTAAATACAATCCAATTAAAAAATTTAAAAAAAACTCAATTAAAAAAGTTTCAAGTGAAAACCCATTTAAAATTTTAAAAAATTTAAATCTTAATTAAATCTTATGTTTTTTAAAAAAAACTCAACTGAAACTGATAAAAATTTTTTAGTTAAAACATGTGCATTATTAATTCATGCAGCTAAAATTGATGAAAACTATACTGAAAATGAGGAAGAAATTATAAAGAAAACTCTACTAGAATTAGGTGCTAAAGAGGAAACTATTTCTCAAACTATTAGAGATGCTAAATCCATCGAAGAAAATTCAAATCAAATTTTAGATTTTACAAGAGAAGTAAAAAACTTACCTAAAAATGACAAGATTAAAATTATTGAAGCATTATGGTCCATTATTTATTCTAATAATGAAGCTGATATCTATGAAACAAATTTAATGAGGCGTTTAGCAGGTTTACTTTACGTTGACAGTTCAATTATGGGCGATATTAAAGATAGAATAAAAAAAGAAAAATTATAATGACCTATATAGTTAACGATAAATGTATTAAATGTAAATTGACTGACTGCGTTGACGTTTGTCCCGTAGATTGCTTCTATGAAGGTAAAAATATGCTTGTAATTAAACCGGATGAGTGTATAGATTGTGGCGTTTGCGAGCCTGAGTGTCCAGTAGATGCCATTAAAGCTGATACAGAACCTGGTAGTGAACAGTGGTTAGAAATCAATAAAAAATATTCTGAAATCTGGCCCAATATAAGCGAAAAAAAAGATCCTCCCACGGATCATGAAAAATTTAAAAATGAGCAAAATAAGTACGAAAAATATTTTAAAGAAAATCTTTAAAGCAAAACCTGAAAAAAAAGTGAAAAAAAAAGTTACTAAAAAAAAAGTAAGTAAAACAAAAAAAGTAAGTAAAGATAAAACTAAGAAAGCAAAAAAGGTTGTTGCAAAAAAAACAAAAAAAATATCCAAAAAAGTTTCTTCAAAACCAATTAAACCAAAAAAGTCCACTAAAGTTTCTGAGATAAATGAAGAAACAAAAGTTGACAATTTAAGAATTTCTAAAAGCAATGAAATAAAACCTGAAATTAAAAAAGTCAAAAAACAAGAAACTGAAAAAAGAGAATATAAAATAAAAGACCACGTTGTTTATCCAAAACATGGTGTTGGACAAATAACAGAATTTAAAAAGATAAATATAGGTGGAATCGACGTTGAAACTTACGTGATAAAATTTGAAAAAGATAAAGCCAATGGAATGGTTCCTGTAAATAAACAATCACACTTAAGACCTTTAGCAACAATCAATCAAGTGAATAAATGTATTTCTATTCTAAAAAGCAAACCAAAAATAAAAAGATCTATGTGGAGTAGAAGGGCACAAGAATATGAAGCTAAAATCTCTTCTGGTAAAATTTATGAATTAGCAGAAGTTGTCAGAGATTTAAACAAAGGTGATGATCTTATGGTTGATCAATCTTATAGTGAAAGACAATTGTTTGAAAAAGCTTATGAAAGAATTTTATCTGAATTTCAAATTGTATTAAATGTATCTTTAGAAGATACACAGAAAAAACTTGATAAAGCATTAAAAAGAAATTTAGGTGGTCAAACTCAACCTGTTACTTCTACACCAAAATCAACCACAACAGAATTACCTGTTGAAGAACCTATTGCTGATTCAGACGAAAATTTAGACGAATAAAAAAAACGCCTCTCATATAATTTGCAATGAGAAGCGTTTTTAGTAAAGATTAGTAAGTTACTATCTCTTTCTTTTTTTAGCTTTTTTAGCTTTTTTAGCTTTTTTCTTAGTTTTCTTCTTTGCTGCTTTTTTCTTAGTTTTTTTAGCAGCTTTTT
>CACEFI010000017.1 GCA_902558795.1 uncultured Pelagibacteraceae bacterium
TCTCTATAGTCATAAATAAGTGCTTTTAATTCTCTAAATTTATTAGAGAGATCTTTTAATTCATTTTTTTTTTGATTAACTTTCTTTTTAGTTTCGTAGTACTCATCCATAATCTTAACCGCTGTAATTAAAAGAAGCTTATTTTCACCTAAATTTCCAAGATTATTTTTAAGATCATTAAATTTTTGATTAATTTGAATTAGTAACTCTTCAAGATGATCTTCTTGGCCATCTTCGCAAGACAACAAAAATTCTTTATTATTAAATTTAATACTTACATTTGCCATTTATCTATCTCATCTAACAAGGTATCTGTTTCCTGATTTAATTCATCAATTTTTTCAGAAAACTCTATTTGTTTTTTTTTGCTCTAATTTTTCTTTATTTTTAATTTCTTCAAGTTTTTTTGTTAAATTAGAGTGTTCCTCTAAAAGCGAATTGTACTTATCCTCTAATTGAGATTTTTCAATTTCTAATTGAGTTTTTTTGAAAACTCAAATTATCTATATTATTTTTAAAATCCGGGTTACTTAGATCTAAATTTTTTAATTCTGATAAAGCTTCACTTAATTTTTTTTCTTTTTCGATTATAGAATTCATATATATATGTTTATATTATTAAATAGATTCTTCTTAGTCTAGTCAGGATAATTTTGAGCAAACTACACAATGATTTGGCAAATTGCATCAGATTTCTTTCAATTGATGCTGTACAGAAAGCAAATTCTGGTCACCCAGGTATGCCTATGGGCATGGCAGATGTCGCAACTGTTCTATTTAAAAATTTTTTAAAATTTAATCCAAAAAATCCAAATTGGTTAAATAGGGACAGATTTGTTTTGTCTGCAGGTCATGGTTCGATGTTACTTTACTCTTTATTATATTTAACCGGATATAAAAGTATTTCACTCAAAAGTATAAAAAAATTTAGGCAACTTAATTCAATTTGTGCTGGTCATCCAGAATATCATCCCAATACTGGAATTGAGACTACAACAGGACCTCTTGGTCAAGGAATTGCAAATGCTGTTGGCTTTGCAATTGCTGAAGAAATTTTGAAGAAAAAACTTGGAAAAGAAATTATAAATCACAAAACCTACGTTCTTGCTGGAGACGGATGTTTAATGGAAGGAATAAGTCATGAAGCAATGAGTTTAGCGGGACATTTAAAACTCAAAAATTTAGTAATGCTTTTTGACAATAACTCAATATCTATAGATGGACCAACTAGTTTAGCTGTTTCAGATAACTTCAAAAAAAGATTTGAAAGTTATGGCTGGGGATACATTCTTATCGATGGTCATAATGAAAAAGAAATTTTTAAGGCTTTAAAAAAAGTTCAAAAAGCAAATAAACCAACTGTCATTTCTTGTAAAACTAAAATTGGTTATGGTTCTCCAAACAAATCAGGTAAATCATCATCTCACGGAAGTCCTCTAGGCATGGATGAAATCAAACTTGTAAGAAGTGCATTAAACTGGAACCATAAGCCTTTTGAGATACCTAATAAAATTTTAAATGAATGGAAAAAAATTGGTAAAAAAGGCAAGAAAATTGAAAATAATTGGAATAAAATTTATAGAAACAAAAAAGTTATAATAAATAAAATACTAAAAAATAATTTTACAAAAATTTTAAAAACTGAAAAACAAAATACAATTAAAGAACTTAAAAGTTTAGCAACTAGAAAATCTTCGGAACTTACTTTAAATGCATTGACTAGCGTTAATAATAATTTAATTGGGGGTTCTGCAGATTTAGCAGGATCAAATAACACCAAAACAAAACATCATAAAATAGTTAAATCAGGCCAATTTAACAGTAATTATATTCACTATGGTGTAAGAGAGCATGCTATGAGTGGAATTATGAATGGGCTTGCTCTTCATAGCAGCTTTATCCCATACGGTGGAACATTTTTAATATTTTCAGATTATTGTAGGCCATCAATAAGATTATCAGCATTAATGAAACAAAGAGTTATATATGTAATGACTCACGACTCTATTGGTCTTGGAGAAGATGGTCCAACTCATCAACCAATAGAACAGTTGTCAGGTTTAAGATCTATTCCAAATCTAAATGTTTTTAGACCTGCAGACAGAATGGAAACTATAGAATGTTGGGAACATGCATTAAAAAGCTCAAAAACACCAAGTATTTTATCGTTAACTAGACAAAATCTTGTTCCAATAAGAAAAAAGATTTCAAATACAAATAAATGCTCACTTGGTGCATATGAGGTTTTAAGAACAAATAAAAAAATTCATTTAACAATCCTTGCAAGTGGTTCCGAAGTTAATTTAGCAATTGAGAGCAGCCATAAATTGGCCAAAGAAAATATATATTCAAAAGTTATATCAGTGCCATGCCAAGATCTTTTTGACTTACAATCTAATTCATATAAACAAAAAAATATTGAATGAAACAAAAATTAAAATTTCTATAGAAGCTGCATCAACAGATTGTTGGAAAAAGTACGTAGGTAATGATGGAATTGCTTTTGGAATTAACACATTTGGTAAAAGTGCACCATATAAAGAAATTTATAAACATTTTGGTTTAACAGCAGCAAATATTACTGACAAATCAAAAAAACTGGTCAGAAAGTAAAAAAATATGACTATAAACGTTGGTATCAATGGAATGGGAAGAATTGGCCGGATGGTGATCAGGGCAATTATTGAAAGCCAAAATAAAAATATCAAAATAAAACATATTAATAATAGATCTAATTCTGAAGCAAGTTGTAAACTAATTAAATATGACTCTGTTCATGGAAAATTTAATGTAGATCTTGACTATGACGAAAATCATTTAGTTATAAATAAAAATAAAATTACTTTTTCTCAAGAGTCTAAAATAGAAGATATTAACTGGAAAAAATTTGATGTTGATTACGTTTTTGAATGTACTGGAAAATTTAATTCTAAAGAAAAATTATTAGCACATATTAATAATGGTGCAAAAAAAGTTATAGTTTCTGCTCCATGTAAAAATGCAGATAAAACTATTGTGTATGGAGTAAATGAAGAAGAGCTAGTAAAAAGTGATCAAATAATTTCTGCTGCTTCGTGCACTACAAATTGTTTAGCGCCTGTTGCAAGCGTACTTCATAAAAATTTTAAAATTGAAAGAGCTTTTATGACCACGATTCATGCTTTCACGAGTGATCAAAGAATTTTGGATAATTCACACAAAGATCCAAGGAGAGCAAGATCTGCAAGTCAATCAATTGTTCCAACATCTACGGGGGCTTCAAAAGCTATAGGTGAAATAATTCCGTCATTAAAAGGAAAATTTGAAGGTATAGCAATGAGAGTTCCAACTCCTAATGTATCCCTAATTGAATTAGTTTTTTGTACCGATAAAGAGATAAGCAAAGAAAAAATTAATAATGCTTTTAAAAATGCAACAAAAAATCAATCTAAAAAGGTTCTTGAAATAACTTCAGAAAAACTAGTATCTATTGATTTTAATCACAATTCATCATCTGCAATTTTAGACTTATCACTTACCAATGCAGTTGGAAAAAATATGGGCAAAATTTCAGCGTGGTATGATAATGAGTGGGGATTTTCAAATAGAATGTGTGATATAGCAGAATATGTCCATAAGATCTCTTGATGAGAAGTATTAAAGAGGAAAAGAATCTTGGTAATAAAAAAATTTTACTAAGATTAGATTTAAATGTTCCTTTAGACGGTGATGTGATAACTGACACAACAAGGATTGATAAAATTCTACCTACTTTAGAATTTTTAATTTCTCAAAATGCTAAAATCATAATTCTTTCTCATATAGGAAGACCAAAAGGAAAAATTGTAGACGAACTTTCGCTAGAACCGGTATGTAAAGATTTGGAAATAAAATTAAGTCAAAATATAAAACTCATTTCTAAAAATGCTAAAGAACTATCTTCTAGAGATTTGTTTAATAGTAATGATGAAAAAATAGTAATGTTAGAAAATATAAGATTTTATCCAGAGGAAGAAAAAAACAATCAACAATTTGCAAAACATCTCGCATCTCTAGCTGACATTTATGTTAATGATGCATTTTCATGTTCTCACAGGGCTCACACGTCAATTCATGATATAACTAATTTTTTACCTTCTTTTTCTGGATTACAACTTGATTTAGAGGTTAATGCGCTGAAAAGAATTACTTCTGAAATTAAAAAACCCGTAACTTGCATAATTGGAGGCTCAAAAGTATCAACTAAAATTAATATAATTAAAAATTTAATACCTAAATTTGATAATATTATAATTGTAGGCGGAATGGCTAATAATATTATTAAATACATGGGTAACAATATTGGAAAATCCTTACAAGAAGAAAGCTCCGATTCAATTATAAAAGAAATTTTTTCACTTTCAGAAACGGAGAGTTGTAAAATAATATACCCTAAGGACGTTATCGTAGGGAATAACTTAAATGGAACACCTCAAATCAAAGAATTAAATGAAATTTCATCAGATGAAATGATTTTAGATATTGGTCCAAAAACTATTAGTATGATTAGCAATATTATTGATGAAAGTAATACTATTTTATGGAACGGGCCTGCTGGATATTTTGAGAATCCTAGTTTTGCGAATGGTAGTATTAAAATAGCAAAAAAAATTATTGAAAATAATAAATCTAATAAAATATATTCAGTTGCTGGAGGAGGAGATACAGTTTCATTATTAAATAGTTTAAATTCAATAAATAATTTTGATTTTGTTTCAACTGCTGGTGGAGCTTTCTTGGAATACCTTGAAGGTAAAGAACTTCCTGGTATAAAAGCTTTAAACTCAAATGTCAGAACTTAATAAAATAGCTCTTAAAATACTTTCTAACGGCAAAGGAATACTTGCAGCAGATGAAAGCAATGGAACAATGACTAAAAGGTTGGACACAGTTAATGTCCCATCAACTCCTGAAAACAGACTTCTATTTAGAGAAACACTTTTTTCATCAAAAAGTATGATTAATTGTATAGGAGGTGTGATCTTATATGATGAAACAATAAATCAATCATCAAGTTCTGGAAAAAAAATTCCAACTTTAATTTCAGAAAATGGAACAGTGCCAGGAATTAAAGTTGATACTGGTGCAAAAATTCTAGCAAATTCATCTGAAGAAAAAATCACAGAAGGTTTAGATGGATTAAGAGAAAGATTAACTGCATACTACCAACTTGGAGCAAGATTTACAAAATGGAGAGGTGTTTATAGCATTAGTAAAAAATATCCAAGCCAACTTGCAATTAGTTCAAATGCACACGCTCTAGCAAGGTACTCGGCTCTTGTTCAGGAATGCGGAATGGTTCCAATTGTGGAGCCAGAAGTATTAATGGATGGTGAACATTCTGCGGAGGACTGTTTAACTAAAACTTCTGATGTAATTCAAAAATGTTTTGAAGAATTAATTATTCACAAGATTGATTTAACAGGCATAATTTTAAAACCAAATATGATCTTAGCTGGGAATAATTCAAAAAATAAAATTTCTAGTGAAGAAGTTTCCTCAAAAACACTTGAGTGTCTTAAAAAATCTGTTCCAAATGAAGTGCCTGGAATAGCTTTTTTATCAGGAGGTCAATCTGAAATAGAGGCAACTGAAAATTTAAATCTAATTAATAAAAATAATAATACTAATTTTATAATGACTTACTCATATGGAAGGGCTCTTCAACAATCTGCCCTTAAATTTTGGTCAAAAGATATTAATAATACTAAAGGAACTCAAAATATTTTTAATCATAGAGCAAGAATGAATACTCTAGCTGCTCAAGGAAAATGGTCTAGAGAGCTTGAGAATAAGTAAAAAAAAATTTATTTATCTTATTTCCCCAAACAAAATATACCCTCAATTCTATTATGATTTAGAAAAAGTATTTAAAATTGGCAAAGTTGGTTTTTTCCAGTTGAGACTAAAAAAATATTCACTTCAGCAGAAAATTATTATTGGGGAAAAAATTAAACAAATTTGTAAAAAAAATAATGTTAAATTTTTAGTTAATGATGATCCTAAACTTTCAAAAAAACTTAATGCTGATGGATGTCATTTAGGGCAAAAAGATATGAATATAGTGGAGGCTAGAAAAATAGTTGGAAATAAAATCATAGGAATTACCTGTCATAATTCTATTAATTTGGCAAAAGCTGCAATTAAAGGAAAAGCTGATTATATTGCTTTCGGTGCTTTTTATTCCACTAAAACAAAAAATACAAAGTATAGAGCTACAACTAAAATTTTAAATAAAGTTAAAAAGTTAACGAAAATACCAATAGTGGCAATAGGAGGAATTAATATGAGCAATTATAAAAAACTGTTATTGAACAATGCTAATTTATTAGCTATTTCAGGTTACGTTTGGAATAATAAAAAATATAAACCCTTTGAAACTATAGAAAAGATTAAATGAAAATAAATGCTGGAGAAATAAGAGTAGGAATGCTCTTAGAACATAAAAATGACTTATGGTTAGTTCTAAAAACTCAACATGTAAAACCTGGTAAAGGTGGAGCATTTGCTCAAGTTGAAATGAAAAGCGTAGGAAAAAATACAAAATTAAATGAAAGATTTAGATCAAGTGAAACTGTTGAAAAAGCATCACTTGAAGAAACAAATTTTAACTATTTATATGATGATGAAAATAATTATGTTTTTATGGATCCAAAAACATTTGAGCAAATCGAAATTAAAAAAGATATTATTGGAGAAAAAGGAAAATTATTAACTGAAAATCTTCAAGTTATAGTAAGTTTTTATAATGAAAATCCAATTTCAATTGAACTTCCTAATCAAGTAAAATGCAAAATTGAAACGACAGATGTCGCGTTAAAAGGCCAAACAGTTTCTTCATCCTACAAACCTGCTACTTTAGATAATGGTTTAAATATTCAGGTTCCGCCTTTTATAAACTCTGGTGATGAAGTTATTGTTGACACTAGAACACTTGAATATATTAAAAAAATATAACTAGCATGATTTCTATATCAGCAAATCTCAACATAATGATCAAAGCCGCCGAGAAAGCGTCAAAAACAATAATTAGAGATTTTGGGGAAGTTGAAAAATTACAAGTATCAAAAAAAGGACCTTATGATTTTGTAACAAAAACCGACAAAAATGTGGAAAAAATTTTAATTGACGAACTGTCAAAGACAAAAAAAAATTATTCTTTCATTACTGAAGAGACTGGTACTATTAAAAATAAAGACAAAGATAATATTTGGATAATTGATCCAATAGATGGAACAACTAATTTTCTTCATGGAATCCCTCATTTTGCAATCAGTATTGCTCATCAATTTAGAAATAAGATAGTAAGTGGACTTGTATTTGATCCAATTAAGGACGAAATGTTTTTTGCAGAAACAGATAAAGGAGCATATTTAAATAATCGAAGATTAAGAGTATCAAAAAAAGCGTCTTTGGATGAATGTCTATTTTCAAGTAACCATGAAGGAGTAAAATTTAGTGATCTTAATATGAGATATAGCGGATGTGCAGCTTTAGACCTAGCTTATGTAGCATCCGGTAGATTAGATGGTTTTTTTCACAATGTAATAAACTTATGGGATGTGGCAGCTGGTTTGTTATTAGTTCAAGAAGCAGGAGGGATTGTTAATAATATAAATCAATTTGAAAATAATAAAATTAATATTCGAGCATCTAGCGACTCTATAAATGACCAAATGTTAAAAAGTTTGATTAATTTTTAAAATGATAAAAATTAAATTTCTTGAATATAGAGACCATTATATTAATAATTATTAAGATGACTAAATATAAAAATATTAAAAATTCTGATGAAGTAGATTTAGCAAGTTTACTTATAATAATTTTTGATAATAAGTTGAAAATTTTTTTCATTCCTGTGCTTACTACATTAATTATGTACGGTTATTTGCTGACTCAACCTTCCTCTATAGCACTATATAAAGTGAGAACTGAAATTAGTCCTCCAACAACTTTTGATATATTAAAATATTCAACATATAATTCCTATATTGCTAAAGAGTCGATCTCAGATTTTCGATTTTCACAAAACTCTAATTATGATATTTCATCTCAATCTAGTTCTAATTTGCCAATGACTAAGATAGATAAATTGTTTCTGCTAGATTTATTTATTGAGACAATTATTCAAGATTTGTATATTGAGCAACCTTATCAAAAATCTTTTTTTTCATCAGGAATAAAAAACTTTAAATTGATTAATAGGGATAATTACAAAGATAAAACTAGCTATGAAAATGCAATCATTAATTTGGTATCTTCTGCTAAATTAAGACCCGCTGGAGGCGATAATCAAAATTGGTACATAGAATTTAATGTAGAAGATGGAAAAAATGTGATTAAATTTCTAAAGTACTTAGAAAAAAATATAAATTATAAAATTCAAACAGATTTAGAGGAGACTTTTAAGAGTCAAATTTTAAGTCAAAAAAAATTGAAAAATTTTGAAATAGAAGACGTACAAATTGAAATATCTAATATCTTAGAAAATCAAATTATTGAACCAGGTAAAGACAATAATAAAAATGATCAAGAAATATTGAAAATAATAAATATTTTGAAATTGAAGGAGAAATCATTGCTTTTAAATAAAAAAATTATTGAAAGATTTGAGTCAATTATTTTTGACACACCAATAACAGATCCAAAAAAATTTATTGCGTCAAAAATAATAACTAATCAAACTAAATTGAAAACTATAACATCTTCAGAGATTTCAACAGCTGCTAGACTTATTACAACTGGTTTATTGACTTTAATACTTGTATTTATTTATGTAATCTTATCAAGAAACATAATTAGACAGAAAAAGGCATAAATAAACTTCAATAAATTGTGTTTACTGCGAATAACTCAAAAACTGATAAATCTAAGTTTGTTATAAATTGATTTAAAATTTTCTTCAAAAAATCTACTTAATTTAAGAAAACTTTTAATTGTTTTAAAAGATTCTTTTGCTATAAGTCTCACCATGAAAAAAAATATTCATCCAAACTACCATGTAATAAATGTTGAGATGACTGATGGAACTCAGTTTCAAACAAAATCTACCTGGGGTAAAGAAGGCGAAACTCTCAAGTTAGAAATTGATCCTAAATCTCATTCAGCCTGGACTGGTGGAAAACAAAAACTGATGGACAAAGGAAGAATAAGTAAGTTCAATAAAAAATTTCAAAACTTTAAGTCAGATAAAAAAAATTAGATGTCTACTGCACCTTTAATGCCAATGGCAACAGCTGTATGGCTTGTTGAAAACACTACTTTGACTTTTAAACAAATTGCAAATTTCTGTAAATTACACGAAGTAGAAATACAAGGTATTGCTGATGGGGAGGTTGCTAAAGGTATTAAAGCTTACAATCCAATTATATCCGGTCAATTAACAAGAGAAGAAATTAATCTTTCATCTGAAGATGAAAATAGACCTCTTGGTATTAAAAGTATTGATATTGAGATCTCTAACTCTGAAAAAAAAATAAAAAAATATATACCTCTTTCCAAAAGACAAGATAAACCAGACTCTGCTTTATGGCTAATAAAACAACACAACATCCTAAAGGACTCTCAAATTGCAAAACTAGTAGGGATTACTAAAAACTCAGTTACTTCAATAAGAAATAAAAGTTATTGGAATTATAATAATTTAAACCCAAAAGATCCAGTTGCTCTAAATTTATTTAGTCAGAAAGATTTGATTGAAGCTATTCAAAAAGCTGAAAGAAGAGTAAAAAGAGAAAAAAAACAAAAAGAAAAAACAAAATCAACTTAATAAATATCGATCTAATGAATAATATTAATAGACATAAAAATATAAAAGTGTTAACTACTGGCTTTTTTGGAGGTAGTTATTAAAATAGAAGTAAAAGATAATAATATTGAGCAAGCTCTAAGAGTTTTGAAAAGAAAGCTCCAGAGGGATGGTTTTTTTAAAGTTATAAAACTTAAAAACACTTATGAAAAACCCTCTGAAAAGAAAAAAAGAATTCTTCAAGAAAATATTAAAAGAGTTAAAAAACTAAATAAACTTAAAAATAGAATTTAAGTATACCGCGGGGTGGAGCAGTCTGGTAGCTCGTCAGGCTCATAACCTGAAGGTCGGCGGTTCAAATCCGTCCCCCGCAACCAAATTAATTTGATCCTTAGCTTGCTTATTAAGTAGTTTTAATCACTCTTAAATATTAAAAGTTTGACTTTGTATTTCAGATACATAAAGATTTATGAATCGAAGTATGGAAAAAATAAAATTACATGAGGTAAAATTGCCTTCCAATAGAAAGTTTGGAATTTTCTTTACTGTGATATTTTGTGCTATATCCACTTACCTGTATTTAAAAGATATTAAATTATTATTATATTTGCTATTCCCATTAACAATAATTTTATTTTTCATCACGATTATCAAAGCTGAGTTATTGATGCCATTTAACAAGCTGTGGCTAAAATTTGGTTTAATGCTTAGTAAGATTGTGAGTCCAATTGTGCTAGGAATGATATTCTTTGCGATTTTCACTCCAATTGCAATATTTTTTAGAATTATTGGGCGTGATGAATTAAAATTAGGCTATAAAAGAAAATTTTCTTATTGGATAGAACGAGAGACTTCATCACAATCAGAACCCTTTAAAAATCAATTTTAAAATTAATCAAATAATGGAATTTATTAAAGAACTTTGGTACTTTCTCCGAGAGCGTAAAAAGCTTTGGCTTGCTCCAATTATTATTATAATGGTGATATTTGGTGGATTGTTAATTCTTGCTCAAGGTTCGGTAGTTGCACCATTCATCTATACATTGTTTTAGAAAATAAAATATGTACATATTAGGTATTTCAGCTTTCTATCATGATAGTGCAGCATGTTTACTTAAAGAAGGTGAAATAATAGCAGCAGCTCAGGAAGAACGTTTTACACGAAAAAAACATGATGCTAACTTTCCACATAATGCAATTAAATATTGTATTAACGAAGCAAAAATTTCTGCTAATCAAATTGAAAATATAGTATTTTATGAAAAGCCGTTTATTAAATTCGAGCGCCTTCTTGAAACTTATTTGGCATTTGCTCCTAAAGGATTTTTAAGCTTTACTAAAGCAATACCATTATGGATTAAAGAAAAACTTTTCCAAAAATCTTCTCTAGTGAAAGAACTTAACACTTCATTAGGTTCTGAAGTTAAATGGCAAAATCGTATTTTGTTTTCAGAACATCATTTGTCTCATGCAGCAAGCGCTTTTTATCCTTCACCATATGAAAACGCAGCAGTATTAACACTTGATGGTGTTGGAGAATGGACAACAACATCTCTAGCTCTTGGTAAAGGCAATGATTTAAAAGTTTTAAAAGAAATAAAGTTTCCTCATTCGCTGGGTCTTCTTTACTCAGCATTTACTTATTATATAGGCTTCAAAGTTAATTCTGGTGAATACAAATTAATGGGATTGGCTCCATATGGAAAGCCGCTTTATGCTGAGTTAATTAAAAAGAAACTTATCACAATTGCTAATGATGGAAGTTTTCATTTGAATATGGAGTACTTTGATTATCCAACTGGATTAACAATGACAAATGACAAATTTAATAAATTATTTGGTGGCTCTCCTCGTAAACCAGAAACAAAACTAACTCAACGTGAAATGGATATTGCAGCTTCTATTCAAAAAGTAACTGAAGAGGTTGTAATTAAAATAGCTGAAAGAATATCGAAAGAGACTGGTGAACGTAATTTATGTTTAGCAGGTGGAGTTGCACTTAATTGTGTAGTTAATGGTGTTTTGTTACGTAAAAAAATTTTTGATAATATATGGATTCAGCCTGCAGCTGGTGATGCTGGAGGAGCCTTAGGTGCTGCACTATCAGCTTGGCACTTACATCACAAAAATGATCGAAAATTATCAATTAGTGGAGATTCTATGAAAGGCTCTTATTTGGGTCCACAATTTTCTGATACGCAAATTGAGTCAGAGCTTAATACATGCGGTGCTAATTATAAAAAACTTACAGAAATTGAATTAATAAATGAAGTAGTATCTGCCATAACAAATCAAAAAGCTATTGGCTGGATGCAAGGACGTATGGAATTTGGTCCTAGAGCACTTGGTGGTCGTAGCATTATTGCAGATCCAAGATCTCCTTTAATGCAAAAACAACTTAATCTTAAAGTTAAGTATCGTGAAAGTTTTCGCCCATTTGCTCCAAGTATTCTATGCGAAGATGTTGCTGAATGGTTTGAGCATAAAACCGATAGTCCTTACATGATGTTAGTTGCTTACATTCAAAAAGATAAACGTATTGAAAAAACGAATGCTGAAAATTTATTATTTGGTCTTGATAAAATAAACCTTTCCCGCTCATCAGTTCCAGCTATCACACATGTAGATTACTCCGCACGTATACAAACTGTTCATAAAGACACCAATCCTCAATTTCATGCATTAATTTCTAAATTTAAAGAGAAAACTGGATGTCCAATTTTAATAAATACGTCATTCAATGTTCGTGGTGAACCAATAATTTGCACACCAACTGATGCTTTTAAATGTTTCATGGGAACTGATTTAGACTTATTAGCAATTGGTAACTATTTACTTTTCAAAAATGAACAGGATGAGTCGCTAAAGAAAAATTATAAAGATCTTTATGAGTTGGATTAAAATTTTTTTTGTGAAATATACTAATTGCGTACTTAACTCTTAACTTTGTCCAAAATTGATAAATGTAATTATATAGATTTAAACGATTTTTTTTATTTTTTCGAATTTTTGTAAAGCTGCTGAAATAGTCATATCCATATCATAATAAGCATAATCTGCTAGTCGACCTCCAAAAAAAAACATTTGAGATTTTTTTAGAGAGATCTTTATATTTTTTTAATGCCAGTTTACTCTGGATGTCATTGATTGGATAATAAGGTTCATTGTTATTGATTACAGGATATTCCTCTATAATTAGTGAAGACTCAGAATTAATTTTTCTTTCTGGATGAAGATGTATGGGTTCATGAATTCTAGTATATTTGTAATTTAAATCTGCATAATTCATAACTGCTGTACCTTGATAATCTGGGGTGTTCTTAACTAAATGCTTAAATTTTAAAGATCTCCATCCCAATCTTCCAAATTTATAATTAAAAAATTTATCTATCGGACCTGTATAAATAGTTGCATATTTTGGTTTAAATATTTCAAAATTTTTAAAAAAATCACAGTTAAGTAAGATTTTAATTTTTTTTGACGATAATAATTTTTTAAATATTTCTGTATACCCATTTTCTGGAATCCCCTGCCAGTTACAATGATTAAAATAATCCTCATTATAATTAAATCTCACAGGCAACCTATTAAATGTAGAGGCTGGTAGTTTTTTTGGATTGACTCCCCATTGTTTAAGTGTGTAATTTTTAATAAAAGCACTATAAAGCTTACGTCCTATTATGGAAATTGCCTTCTCCTCAAAATTTTTTGCTTCAAATATATTTTCTTTTTCAGATATTTTCTTGATAAACTCTTTTGCCTCTAATGGTGAGAAATTTTTCTTAAAAAATGAATTAATTGTCTCTAAATTAATTGGCATTTGGTACACTTGATTTTTATGCTTAGTTAATACCTGGTGTCTATAATTATTAAGCTTCATAAATGGAGATAAATAATCCATAACTTTTTTATTTGAAGTATGAAAAATATGGGTGCCATATTTATGATATTCAATTTCAGTTTCTTTACAAAAATCACTAAAGCAATTTCCGCCTATATGTGGCCTTTTATCAATTACTAAAACTTTCTTTTGCAAGATATTACTTATACGTTCAGCCAAAACTGACCCATAAAAACCAGACCCAACAATTAAAAAATCAAATTTCATATAATTTTTTTAAAATTTATAATTTCAATAAAAACTTTAAACATGAATTTTATTAAATTAAATTTTACTATCCAAACTTGACCCGTCAATCTTTCTTTATGGGAAACAGTTATAGATCTTAAATTTGCATCTTTTGCGGCTTTAATTGATATAAGAATATTAGGTGCTAAAGATTTCGGGTTTATAAATTTTAAGTTTTTTTTTAAAAAATCATAACCCATTAATCTATATGGAATATTTGCATCAGACACATAACGTCTAAATAAAATCAAATTAAATAGTTTAAGAAATCTTGTAATAATCAATCTATGGAAAGAGTCGTATCTTTTTTTTCGAAAACCTAAAATTAAAAAATTACTATTTTTCAATTTCCAAATTTTTTGAAAATCTTTTGTAAAAAATTGATCATCACTATCAACCTGAAAAATAAATTTAAATTTTTTTTTTAAGGCTAATTCATAGCCTCTGTATACAGTAGGACCATGACCTGAATTTTTTTTATTAATTATTATTAATCTATTACTATTTTTTT
>CACEFI010000018.1 GCA_902558795.1 uncultured Pelagibacteraceae bacterium
TTCTTAAGAGAAGTAATGCCAAAACGAAAACTGAAGTCCATAATAGATTTTGAATGTTAAAGTTATATATTAGTTTAATTACAAAACTGACAAATAAAAGTGAAAAAGCATATCCTATAGGTTCGGTTAATAGATTGTTGTAAAATTGAATTATTGGTATGAATAAAAATAATGAGACAATTGTTTTGATACCATTATCTAAATTAAAAATATCTGACACTGTTCGCGTGAAGTAGATAATGCTAAATCCAATCAATAAAGTCTGAAATATAATAACAGACTCTAAATTTCCAAATAATGATACCATGATAGTTATTATGATGGAAAATAATGGAGGGTCAATCGAGCTTCCGTCAATATAACGTTGAGAGTCATTATATATAATTGGATCATGGTAATTAAAAAGAAGTGATAAAACCCCAAATAAAATAATAATTTCCGATATATTCTTTTTAAATTTCATAATTTTATTTTTTAAAATACTTTAATAAAATTTGTTATTTTTTTTTGATTTAGATATTATGCTAAATGTAGCAAATTAACATCACTTTAAGTCTTTAAAATTTAAAACATGATTTATGGCATAAAATGATTTAATAATGTAAAATATTCTATTATAGATAATTAATAAAAATTTTATCTAAAATACCATTATTAAAATGATTAATTAATGTTAAATAAAATTTTACTTATAATTTGGTTTATTTTTCGACCCAAATATCATCTTCATTTTTTTTCATTAATTAAACGTAAATTTTTATTTAATCATGACACACCTAGCAATACAAAAAAAGCTTATGAATGGGCAAATGCAAATGCTATCTCTTATTATGACGCTTTAAAAAAGCTTGATATAAAAGGTGAAGCAGTTGGTCTTGATAATAATACAATTGAAGAGGGTCAAAAGCTTGAAGCAAAATCATCAACTAAAATGGGAGGATCAGGCCATATTCATTTACTTTATGATTGTGTAAAATTGCTTAAGGTAGAAAATGTAATCGAGACAGGTGTTGCTTATGGATGGTCAAGTTTGGCAATACTTAAAGCATTATCTGAAAATGGATCTGGAAAATTATATAGTGTTGACATGCCTTACCCAAGAAAAAACAATGAAATTGATGTTGGGATAGTTGTGCCTCAAAATTTAAAAAAAAATTGGATACTTATTAGAAAACCGGATAATCCAGGTATTATTAATGCCTTGAGTAAAGTTGATGGTGGAGTAGATTTATGTCATTATGACTCAGATAAGTCATGGTGGGGACGAGATTATGCTTACCCAATTTTATGGAAATCACTAAGTTCTAAAGGATTATTTATATCTGATGATATTCAAGATAATCTTTATTTTTCAGAATTCGTAAATAAAAGATCTTTAAAATTTGCTGTTGTTGAGTTTGAAGGAAAATACATAGGATTAATTCGTAAAATTTAAGATATTTAAAAGGGAGCAATTAGAATAAAAATTTATATATTTAATATCTTATGAATGATCTACTTGGTTTTACCTCAATTGGTTTAGTATCTCTAATAACGATATTTATTGGTTTAAGGTGGCCAGCAATATCTAAAATTTTATATACAGCTTTAATTGTGAGAGTTTTTGTAATTTTAATTGGTCATTATTTAATTACTTTACCGGATAGTGATCAGGATGCATTAGGATTAGAAGATAAAGCATGGACTATTGCACAAGATGGATTTTTAAATGTAATCTATAACTTCCCTGGATTAGACAGTTTTTTTTATAGTTGGTTTATTGCAATTCCATATTCTTTATTTGGCAGAAGTATCTTGATGTCACAATCATTAAGTTTATCTTTTGGAATAGGAATAGTATTCTTGGGCTGGTTATTTGCAAAAAAACTATGGGATAGACACACTGCAAATAAAGTTGGCTGGGTATTGGCTTTATTTCCATCTTTAATTTTATATTCAGTTCTTCCTTTAAGAGATATTTATAGTGGTTTTTTTATATTAGTTGCAATGTTTGGTTTATTTAATTGGACTAAAACTCGTAGTTATTTTTCGTCTATTTTGACAATTTTTGGATTTGTTGGAGCAGCTTTTTTCCATGGAGCATTAATTGTAGGGGGAATTTTTTTTATAATAATTCTTTTTATAAGTAGTTTAAAAAAAACATTTAGTTCACTTATAAACAGTCATTTAAGTATTGGATCTTTTTTCATAATTTTTTTTGGGTTTGTTTTTTTACAAATGTTTGTTTCAGATCAAATTTATATTCCAAAAATTGGATATTTTAATGAAATTAATCTTGGTCTACTTACAAGTGAATTAAATACAAGAGTCGTTGGAACTGGTTCTTATTCAGAATGGACAAGAATTCAGTCACCTGAAGAGTATATTTACAAGGTTCCTTTAAGGCTTTTGTTTTTTCTGTTTTCACCACTACCCTGGGAAGTAAAAAAATTAGGTCACTTAATAGGAATGATTGATGGATTTTTTTATATTTTTTTAGTTTATTTAATTTTTTGTAATCGTAAAGTTATTTGGAATGATCCCTCATTAAAAATACTTTCAATATTTCTATTGGGCTACTTACTTATGTTTGCGATTGGAGTAGGAAATTTTGGTGCGGGAATAAGACATCGATCAAAGTTTATAATTGAAATGCTTTTGTTGGTTGGACCATTATTGCCTAGTTTTACAATATCTAGATCTTTATTTCCTAGCTTAAGATTGTTGATAAAAAAAAATAAATAATTTAAATCAGTTATCTATTTTTTTTTCTAAAGTTTCTTAGAGCAGCTTCAACTTTTTTTATGTCTTCAGGAACATCCACTGCCAAACTTCCTTGTTTAGTTTGTATTAAACGAATAATTTTACCCCACTCAAGAAAGCGAAGAATTTCAATATCTTCATATTTTTCTAAAGTGCTTTTGCGATTATATTTTCCATATTTTAGTAATTCTTGACGATTAAATGCGTAAATACATACTTGCTTATAATAAACGTGAGTTGTTTTTTTCTTTTTCTTAAATCCTGGTATAGCCTGCCGAGATATATAAATTAGACGTTTATTTTCTGTAAATATTACTTTAGGTTTATTAATGCTATTAGGATTTTCATTTTTTCTTATAACTGTATAACCATTGATAACTTCATTAGGGTATTTTTTTTTAGCATTAATTATTCTTTGAATATCTTTAGGGCTTACTAATGGTTCATCCCCCTGA
This sequence comes from uncultured Pelagibacteraceae bacterium, assembly GCA_902558795.1. Classification (GTDB taxonomy): domain Bacteria; phylum Pseudomonadota; class Alphaproteobacteria; order Pelagibacterales; family Pelagibacteraceae; genus Pelagibacter. The sequence continues at coordinate 3,198 of CACEFI010000018.1, forward strand.
ACGTTAACATAAATATCTGCTTTGATTTTCTTTGCAATTTCAGCTAATCGATCAGTACCAGTGAGACATTTTTTAGATGTCATAATAGCTTTAAAACCCATTTCAGTCACAGAGTTAAAAATTTTATAATCTTCAGTAGCGATATATACATTTTTTTGACTTACGACCTTTGCACTTAATTCAGCAACCCATTGTATCATTGGTTTACCTAATAATTTTATTAAGGGCTTACCTGGAAATCTGCTAGATTTATAACGAGCAGGAATTACAATAATTGTTTTCATATGTTTAGTCCAAAAATTGATTGAATAGGAATTTCATAGCGTGTTGGTGTTATAGATTTAAGAGATAAAGCATTTTTACTTTCCTTGTAAATTTTTAATATTTTATCCATCTCTTTACGTCTAGGATCTTCAGCATTAAAACCATCAAAACCAGCAAGTACAATTTGATTTGCTTGCCCACTATTTGCTATTGCAAGAGAATAGGCAAAAACCTCTGAGCATGGAAGTTCACAGTGATTTTCATTAAATTTAAAACCTTGATTGCTAATGTTAATTCCAAAATCAAATATTTCTTTATTAGCAAGATCTTTTTTTACAGAGTCTGGCAACATAGAAAATGGTGTAATTAACGGCTTGGAAAGTTTTATGAGATCTTTACACTCCGCTAGTAAACGCACAGGATGACAAGCGACATTAGCGTCAATCAAGTTTTGCTTAATATTATTTTGGGTATTAAGTGCGATTACATAAGGCTTTGTTTTTTCAATAAAATTTTCAATTGCATATTGATATTTTTTTATACCTGGTCCTTTTCCAAGTATTAATACAGTTTTATCTTTTAGTAAGGTTTGTGGCTTCCAAGCACCATGTGGCACACCTGAATAAAAATGTCTTGCAGATCCTAAAGTATTAAGGCTAAATTTATTGCCTCCATTAATTTTTAAAAAATCAATGACTGCTAAAATATCTTCTTCACTATAACTTTTGTCTTGTAGCATTTCTTGAATATAACTTGGATGAATACCGTTTTGGCCAGATAGAAAATAAAAGGGATTAATGCCCCATCCATAATAATTCTGCATTGGTTTAAAATGTTGCCGAATTAATTCTAGTAATTTTATATAATTTCCTTGTTTTTTTCGATAATTGGCTAAAGCTAAAATTATATATTCTGTTTGTGCATTACCAGGTCCTCGTCCCATACCAGTAATTGTACTGTCAACCCAAGTTATACCTGACTGAACTGCCCTTATACTATTGCTTACAGCTTGACCAATATTATCATGTGTATGAATACCAAGTTCTCCTTTCCAGCCTTTTTGAAAGGCTTGAACAATATCTTCTAACTGGTTTAAATTTAAGCTTCCCATAGAATCTGCAAAATATAGAACATCAATAGGATAATTATTTGCACTCTTCGCAATATTAGTAATTTCCTCTAATGAACTTTCTGTCACTTGCATTAAGTTAAAACCAACTAAATAACCTTGTTGTTTTAGCCATTTAGCAGCAGGCAAACAGTCATGAAATTCGTGAACATGACAAGCAATTCTAACTAAAGTAACTGGTGATTTACTTTTGTGATTAAACAGTTTTTCTAAACGAGAAATTTGAGTTTTGGAATTTGTAAGTTCAGATCCATTAACCATTACACCAATTTTATTTATTAAACCTTTGGGAATGTCAAAGCTATTTAAAAATGTGTCAGTGCTATAAGCAGCTCCTCCTTTAAAACCATCATTTTTTAATGATCTAAAACCTATTTCAACATAATCAATTTGTAAAGAATCCATTGCATACAAATAGTTTTGTATAAGATGAGTTTCAAAATCCCAATTATTATAATAACCTCCATCACGTAGAGTACAGTCTAAAAGTATCATATCTAATTTTTTAATATTTATGATTTATAAAGTATATTCTTAGTTCGATATATAAAAATTTAGATGATATCTTTAAAAAATTATTAAATTTGGGCTTAATTAGCAAAGTTCTGAATCTTAAGAGAAAGTAATTATTTAAAAATTTATAAATTTGTTCTAGAAAATTAATAAATGAAATTAGTACATATAATAACTGGTCTAGGAGATGGTGGAGCAGAGCTTACATTATTTAAAATCTGCAAATATGATACTATTAATAGGCATATTGTTATTTCATTAAAAGGTCCAGGAAAATATTTTTCATTATTAAAGAAATTAGGAATAAAAGTTTATTGTTTAAATATGAGTTTTTTTTCAATTCACAAATTTTTTTTTCTTTTAAAGTTAATTCGATCTTTAGAACCTGATGTTATACAAACTTGGCTTGTCCACGCTGATTTTTTAGGAGGTATTGCCGCCAGATTATCTGGTACCAAAAATATTATTTGGAATGTTCGATATTCAAATATTGAAACAGGTAAAGCAAAATTAACTACTATTTTGATTATAAAATTATTATCAAAATTATCTTATGTAATACCTCAGCTAATTATAATTGTGTCAAAAAAAGCAAAAAAAATTTATGAATTAAAAGGCTACGATAAACAAAAATTGAAATTTATCCCAAATGGATATGATTTATCAATCTTAAAGATTAATAAAATTCAAAAAATTAATTTCCGGAAAAGTGTTAATCTAAAAAAAAGAATACCAATTATTGGTAATGTTGCGCGCTATGATCTACAAAAAGATCATTTAAATTTACTTCAAGCATTGTCAATAATTCGATCTAAAAATATAGATTTTATTTGTGTTTTAGTTGGCTCAAACATAAATCAAAATAATATAAATTTATTATCAGATATAAAAAAATTAAAATTATCAAATAATGTAAAGCTTCTAGGTAGAAAAAATAATATTTCAGAAGTGATGAATGGATTAGATGTACATGTTTTGAGCAGTAGTTATGGAGAAGGTTTCCCCAATGTTTTGGCAGAGTCAATGGCCTGTGGTACACCTTGTATAACAACAGATGTTGGTGACTCAGCTTTGATTGTTGGTAAAACTGGTTGGGTAGTTCCTCCAAGAAATAAAATTAAATTAGCTGAAGCGATTGAAAAGGCACTTCTTGAAGTAGGTTCTGCTAACTGGAACAAAAGGTGTACTAAAGCAAGATTAAAAATAAAAGAAAAATTTAATATTGATAAAATGGTTAAATCTTACAATGAAGCATGGATTAGAGTTTATAAAATTAGTAGCTGAATTACTTTAGTTTAAACATAAAATTTGTTTCATTAATCATTATAATTAATGTAATTAACATCTAAATTATTTAACTAGGTTATATAAATTTAAAAATATGAAAAAAACTATAGTCACTGGCTCAGCTGGTTTTATTGGTTCCGAATTATGTTTAAAGCTTCTAGAACGTGGAGATAGAATTGTAGGAATAGATAACCATAATGATTATTATGATCCAAAAATAAAAGAGTCTCGTTTACAAAGGTTAGAAAAATATTCAGGTTATCAACATTATAGAATGGATATTAGCGACAAAGATGGCCTAGAAAAAATATTTAAAGTTCACAAGCCTGAAAAAGTTGTAAATTTAGCGGCCCAAGCAGGTGTTAGGTATTCGATGGAAAACCCACTTGCTTATGTTAACAGTAATATTGTTGGTTTTGCTCATATTTTAGAAAATTGTCGTCATTATAAAATTGGACATTTGGTTTATGCTAGTACTTCAAGTGTTTATGGAGCAAATACTAAAATGCCTTTTTCAGAAAATGATTGTGTAAATCATCCTTTATCTGTTTACGCAGCTTCAAAAAAATCTAATGAACTAATGGCACATACATATAGTTACTTATACAAATTACCAACAACGGGTCTTAGATTTTTTACTGTGTATGGTCCTTGGGGTAGACCAGATATGGCATTATTTAAGTTTACAAAAAATATTTTAGAGGGAAAACCTATAGATGTATTTAATCATGGCAAACATACTAGAGACTTTACTTACATTGATGATATTGTGGAAGGAGTCATAAAAACACTTGATCACCCTTCGGTTAGTAATAAGAATTGGAATGGTAATCATCCAAATCCTGCAACTAGTAATGCGCCATGGAGCATATATAATATTGGTAATAATAAACCAGTGCAACTTATGGATTATATTGAGGCTTTAGAAAAGGCACTAGGGAAAAAAGCTAAAATTAATTTTTTACCGTTACAACCTGGCGATGTACCAGATACATATGCCAATGTTGATTACTTGAAGACACAGTTTAATTATAGGCCTTCAACATCAGTTTTAGATGGGGTTTCTAATTTTGTTAAATGGTATAAAGAATTTTTTCAAAAATGATTAGCAAAATTAAAGATCTCAAATTGGGTATTATTGGCCTAGGTTATGTTGGGTTGCCGCTAGCTCTAGAATTTTCAAAAAAAAAAAACGTAATTGGTTTTGATATTAACGAAGAAAGAATTAAAGATTTAAATTCTGGTTTTGATAAGAATTTAGAATTTAATAAAAATGTTTTACGTAGCGCAAAACAATTAAGACTAACAAGTAATGTAGAAGATCTTAAATCATTAAATTGTTTTATTGTCACTGTACCTACCCCTATAGACGATCTTAAAAAACCAGATTTAAAGCCAATATTAAAGGCAAGCGAAATTATTGGCAAAATACTTAAAAAGGGAGATTTAGTAATTTACGAGTCCACAGTGTACCCAGGTTGTATTGAAGAAGAATGTGTGGAAATATTAGAAAAATTTTCTAAACTAAATTTTAATCAAGATTTTTTTTGTGGTTATAGCCCTGAGAGAATTAATCCAGGAGATAAATATCACAACATCTCAAATATTAAAAAAATTACTTCAGGCTCTACACCCGAAGTTGCTGATTTAGTTGATAAATTGTATAATGAAATTATTACAGTAGGGACCCATAAAGCACAAAGTATTAAAGTTGCAGAGGCCGCTAAAGTAATAGAGAACACGCAGCGCGATTTAAATATTGCTCTAATTAATGAATTGTCAATACTTTTTAGTAAACTTGATATTGATACGCAAGCTGTTTTAGATGCAGCAGCAAGTAAATGGAATTTTTTACCTTTTAAACCAGGTTTAGTAGGTGGGCACTGTATTGGAGTAGATCCTTACTATCTCACACATAAAGCAGAAAGTGTTGGTTATAAAGCAAAGATTATATTAGCCGGAAGAGAGCTGAATGATAGAATGGGTGAACATGTTGCGTCACAATTTCTTTATGCAATGAAAAAAAAGAATATTGAAATTAAAAATGCCAATGTTTTGATTATGGGAGTAACTTTTAAAGAAAATTGCGCAGATATTAGAAATTCTGGTGTTAAAAATCTTTTTGACAGTCTCAAAAAATCAAATTGTGCCTTAGATCTTTATGATCCGTGGGCAAACAAAGAAGACATCAAAAAAATATATGATATTAATCCAATTAGTATACTAAAAGAAAACACTTACGATGGTTTATTAATCACCGTAGCTCATGATATATTTAAAAATTTAGGAGAAAATACTATTATAAATTTATGTAAAAAAACGAACGTTATTTATGATTTAAAAAATTTATTTAAATCAGATAAAATTGATTTACGACTTTAAATTAATCTAATAATGAGTATCAGCAATGAAAAATTTAGATAAAAATACTGTTAAGAGTTTTAGTGATCAGTGGGTACGATATGATCAATCAGGAATGGATAATAATGAGGCTAAAAAAATATTTAAAAATTATTTTTCCATATTTCCTTGGAAAAGACTGTCAAAATCATCAGAAGGTTTTGATATGGGCTGTGGTACAGGCAGATGGGCCAAATTTGTTTCACCCAAAGTCGGCAAGCTTCATTGCATAGATCCATCAAATGCAATTAATGTTGCGAAAAAAAAACTTAAACAATTTAATAATGTTCATTATCACCAAAAGTCATTGGATAGCAGTGGTTTGAAAAATAATTCACAAGATTTTGGTTATATGTTGGGTGTTTTACACTATGTTCCAAATGCAAAGTCAGCAATAAAATCATGTGTAAAATTATTGAAACCTGGAGCACCAATCTTACTTTATATATACTATGCATTAGATAATCGTCCTTTATGGTTTAAGTATCTCTGGAGTCTATCTAACTTATTGAGATTAATAATTTCAAAATTACCAAGGTTTTTAAATTTTTTAGTGTGTGATATAATTGCGCTGTTCATTTACTTCCCATTAGCAAAAATTTCATTAATTTTTGAAAAAATTGGTTTAAACTTTAAAAATTTTCCACTTCGTTTTTATCGAAAATCTAGTTTTTATGTAATGAGAACAGACTCAAGAGACAGATTTGGAACTCCTTTTGAAAAACGTTATTCTAAAAATGATATACATCAAATGATGAAAGATTCAGGATTGGAAAAAATTCAATTTAAAAATTCAGTCCCTTTTTGGACTGTAATTGGTTATAAAAAAAAAAATTGATATAATTTTTTTGACAACTAGTTTGTTATCCCGGATTATTAAGTTATTATTAAATTTAAAATATTTCAAAATCTGAATAGATAATGACAAATACTATTTTTTTAAGATTTATCTATAACTTATTAAAGGAGTAAATTATTAAACTTTTAATTTTAATAAATAACTTAAATTTCTTTTGTTCACATCGCCTTCCCATCGCTGAGTCTGCAAAACTTAGAGGATTTGATATAGTTGTAGGTTATGGTGAAACCGGTGGTGCCAATCTACAGATATTAGATAAAAAAGGTTTTAAGCTAAAGCACATTCCTATGAAACGTGGGAGTATTAACTTTTTAGATAATGCGAAAACATTTTTTAAAATTTGGAAATTTTTTAAGGAAGAAAAACCCGATATTGTTCACTTAGTAACTATTAAGCCATATCTTTATGGAGGAATTATTTCACGTTTAACTGATGTGCCATGTTTAGTTACTGCAGTTTCTGGACTTGGGACTATATTTATAAGCGATAATTTACAGAGTAAATTATTACGCTTATTACTTTATCCAATTTATAAATTTGCTTTTAATCATTTTAATCAAAAAATTATTATTCAAAATAAAGATGATTTAAAAACACTTCAAGACTGGGGTGTTATTAACTCTCTGAAAGTAAAATTATTAAAAGGCTCTGGCATAAAATTGGAAAATTTCACAAATTTTGATGAGCCTTTTGGAGTGCCTACTATAGCTTTGGCAGCTCGTTTATTACGAGATAAAGGAGTCAATGAATTTGTCGCTGCAGCAAAAATAATTAAAGAGAGAGGTATCCAATCTCGATTTTTATTGGCTGGAGATTTAGATATTGGTAATCCGACAAGTCTAGAACTAAATGATTTAAATACAATTAAAAAGAATGGGCATGTAGAGATTCTAGGATACCATAATGATATATCTAAATTATATAGTCAATCACATATAATATGTCTTCCGTCTTATCGAGAAGGCTTTCCAAAAGGACTTATGGAAGCTGCTGCAGCAGGTAGAGCGGTAGTAACAACAGATGTTCCTGGATGTCGCGAAGCAGTTATACCAAATGAAACTGGCCTAATTGTACCAGCTAAAGACCCAAAAAAATTAGCTAATGCGATTCAGTGGTTAATTGAAAACCCTAAAGAAAGATTAAATATGGGAAAAGCTGGAAGAAGATTTGCTGAAAAAAATTTTTCAATTGAAAATATAGTTAATTATCACATTGATATTTATTTTGAACTAATCAATAATAAAAAAAGTGTGCGCAATTAATTTTAATAAGTTATTAATTTTTTTTCAATTTTTGGGCATAATTATCTCTTAAAATGAGAAAAATTATAAATAGAATTATAAATAAAATAAAAGAGATTAGCGGATTCATCTTAATAAAACTATAATAACCAAAAGTAAAAAAAATTATATTTAACAATGATATAGATAAATTTGTTAAAAAAATTGATTTAGTTTTTCTGTATAATAAATGGTGAAGATGATCTTGTCCTGCTTTAAAAGGGTTTTGATTATTTTTTAATCTAATAAAATTGATCGATAGAAATTCATAGACAAAAATTACTACAGACCAAGCAAGCAAGATAGGGTGAACTAATTTTTGATTTGCTAAATATATTAAAACAAAAGAAATTATAAATCCCAATAATAAACTGCCGTTATCACCTAAAAACAATTTCGGAAGACCAAAAATGGAAAAATTGAAACATAAAAAAAATAATAATGGAACCACTATTATGATTAAAAAAAGGTTTAAATTTTCATCTTTTGTCAAAAACATTAATATAGCTAATACAGAAATTGTGGTAAAACTTAACGTGCCATCTATTCCATCAAAATAATTAAAAGCATTAATTAAAAATAAAACTGACAATAAAGTGAAAGGCACTGTAAAAGTTCCCAATACCAATATGAATGAACTATAGTCTCCAATATGACTTAATTTAAAATTTTCAAAAATAATTAAATAAATAATAGGAAAAATTTGCAAACTTAATTTTCCTCCAGTATTTAAGTGAAATTTATCATCAATTAAACCTACCAAAGATATTAAAAAGCCCATGGATAGTATTAAGCCAAGACTTTTATCAAAAACATCTAAAAACTGAAGTGTGCATAATAAGATTATACTAATAGTTATTCCACCAGTGAACGCAGTTGGCTGAGAGTGAATTTTACGTTTATTTGGCAGATCTACTAATCCTAATCTGTAAGATATTTTTGCAGACAAAAATAATATAATAAAATTTAAAAAAAAATATATTATTAATTTTAGGTCCATAGGATTATTATAACAATAAATAGGGCATAATTTAAAACTTAATAAATTACAATAAAATTTTGAATATTTTATAAAAATTAAATATATCTAATTTACTATCTATTATTATTCAATACTATAAGAGATAAATCTAATTTTATTATAAAATATTTTTTTGA
>CACEFI010000019.1 GCA_902558795.1 uncultured Pelagibacteraceae bacterium
ATTTAATGTATATTTGATGGACAAAGTAAGAGCCTTAGCAGGAGAAGAGTCTCAAAATATTGAAATTGTTTTTATAAGTAATGACGGTGAAACGGCATTAATACTGGCTAATGCTTTTGCTGAAGATCTTGGTTTTAAGAATGTCTCTGTTTTAAAAGGTGGCGTTGTTCAATGGTTAAATGAAAAAAGAAAATTAGTTCCTCATAAAAAAATTAATTAATTTTTTTTTCTTTGAAGATTTTTTAATCTAATTTCATCATGAAATAAATCTATAACTCTCTCTTGCAAAAAAGATGACTCTGAGAGAGATACATCATCTCTTATAATTTTAGTTATTTTCTTTTGATTAAAAGTACCCCATTTAATTAAAGATTTTACAATTGGAATAGTAGATTTACCAAAATCAGTTAAAGAATATTCTGTATTAAGTTTTTCTACTTTCGAAATTTTTTTAATTAAAAGTTTATCTCTCTCCATATCTTTTAATTGTTTAGATAGCATTTGAGATGTTATTCCATTTAATGATCTTTTTAATTCTCCAAATCTCATATGTTTAGATAGTAGACTATCTAAAATCATTATTTTCCATTTGCCACCAATTAATTTAAGTGAATTACCTATCGGAGAAAATTTCATAATAGTATACTTTCTATACTAGTCTTATGAAATGACCAAATAATATTTTTGATAAAAATTTAATACTCGAATAATATTAAATAATTAATTTAATTATTTTTTAAAAAGAGAGTTTCAAATGAAGTTAGAAAATAAGGTCGCTATAGTTACAGGTGGCGGAAAAGGCATAGGTGCAGAAATCAGTTTAAGACTTGCTCAAGAAGGAGCAAAGATTGTGATTGCAGAAATGGATGTTGAAAGTGGAAAAAACATTCAAAAAAAAATTAAAGAAAATAAAGGTGAGGCAATTGTAATTGATACTAATGTTGCAGATGAAATTAGCGTTAATAAAATGGCTGATGAAACCATAAATAAATTTAGTAAAATTGACATACTAATTAACAATGCAGGTATTAGACATATAAATAATATATTAGATCATACAAAAAAACAGTGGGACGAGATGCTTTCTGTAAATCTGACTGGACCATATCTTTGTTGCAAGGCTGTCATCCCTCATATGATTAAAAATGGCAAAGGTAAAATTGTTAATTTTGGCTCAATTGCTAGTTTCATGGGTAGACCAGACAGGGTTGCTTATGTTGCGGCTAAAACAGGAGTTTTGGGTTTAACCAGAGCTTTAGCAGTTGATTTAACCGGAAAAAATATAAATGTTAATACTATTTGTCCTGGTTTAATTTCAACTCCATTCAATAGAAAATTTGCTGAGGATCCAGAACATGGTGAGGCATGGGGTAAAGAAACTATTGTTGGACGATGGGGAGTGCCTTCTGATATATCTGGTGCAGCAGTATTTTTATCAAGCGACGATGCAGATTTTATTAATGGATCTGAGATTAAAATTGATGGAGGTTGGTTAGCTGCTAAAACTAGAAAGGGTGAGATCAAAAATTAAGTGAGCAATAAATTAAAACAAAATTTAGATTTAGCTTTGAGCAATGCTACGAGATTATCAAACAAAGTTTTAATTGATGGGAAATTAACCCCTGCAAAGTCATCTAAAAAAATTAAAGTTATAAACCCAAGTACAGGAGAAGAAATTGGTGAAGCTCCTCAATGTGGTAAAGCGGATGTTGATGCAGCAGTAATTTCTGCTGAAGTTGCTTTTCAAAAATGGAAAAAAATTCCAGCAAGAGAACGTGGAAAAATAATGACTTCTGCAGCAAGAAAACTTGAGGAAAGAAGAGAAGAAATAGAAACTTTACTAGCTTTAGACACTGGTAATGCTCTAAGAACTCAGGCAAAACCAGAAACAGCTGCTTCAATTGAATTGACACATATGTTTGCTGGACTTTCAGGAGAAATAAAAGGTGAAAATTATCCACCTAATATTGCTGATACAATTCATTATACAACAAAAGATCCAATTGGAGTTGTTTGTGCTATAATTCCTTGGAATGCACCTTTATTTTTAACAGCTGCAAAAATTGCTCCTGCAATAGTGGCTGGTAATACTGTTGTTTTAAAAACAGCTGAACAAGCACCGTTTTGTGCTTTATTATTATGTGAAATTCTTCAACAAGAATTACCCCCAGGAGTTCTTAATGTAATTTCTGGATATGGAGAAGAGTGTGGTGAACCTTTAATTCAACATGATAAAGTTAGAAAAGTAACTTTTACAGGTTCTTTTTCTGTTGGAAAAATTATAGCTATGAAAGCTGCACCAAAACTATGTCCAGTGACTCTTGAGCTAGGTGGAAAAAATCCAAACATTATTATGAGCGATGCTGATTTAGATATTGCAATACCTGGTGTTATAGATGGAATGAGGTACACTAGGCAAGGTCAAGCATGTACCGCAGGTTCAAGAGTTTATATTCATGAGAAAATTTTTGATAAAGTTTTAGATGGGGTTGTCGATAAATTAAATAAACTTAAAATGGGAAATTCTCTAGATGAAACTTCAGATATTGGAGCAATTATTTCAGAAGAACAATTAAAAAGAACTTTATATTATATGGATATTGCTAAAAAAAATTCTTCAACAAAAATTTTACATGGTGGAAACCAATCAAAAGGTGGAGAATATAAAGATGGTTTTTTCTATGAACCAACTTTGCTTTCAGGATTACCAGTAAGCTCTCCTGTTTGCCAAGAAGAAGTTTTTGGTCCAGTAGCTTGCGCTATTCCTTTCAAAAGTTTTGATGAAGTAATAAAAAGTGCTAATGACACACCATTTGGATTATCTGCAGTTTTATGGACAAAAGACTTATCTAGAGCTTTACAATTTGTTGATGAAATTGAAGCGGGCTTTGTCCAAGTTAATCAATGTGTTGCTCCAAGAGCCAATGTTTCTTACGGGGGTATTAAAATGAGTGGTTTAGGAAAAGAATATGCCTTTGATAGTATGATGAATCATTTTACTCAAAGCAAAACAGTATTAATTAATAGAGGAAAATCAAAATTAGATGTCTGATCATATCGCATTTATTGGCGTTGGCAACATGGGTAATCCTATGGCTAATCAATTAGTTAAGGCAGGTAAAAACGTAAAGGTTTTTGATGTTTCATCTGAAATAAAAAAAATTGCAAAAGACTCTGGATTAAATGTAATAGAGTCGATGGATGAATTGTTGAGTGGCGCTAGCACAGTAATATCTATGTTACCAGAAGGAAAACATGTCAGATCACTATATTTAGGAAATAATGGAATATTAAAAAAAATACCAAAAAACTGTTTGATTATCGATTGTTCAACAATTGATATTGAGACATCATTAGCTTTAGGAAATGAAGCAAAAAAAATTGGTTTAAAAATGATAGATGCTCCAGTGACTGGTGGAGTTATGGGGGCAAAAATTGGAAAATTAAATTTTTTAGTCGGTGGAAGCGATGAGGCTGTATCTTTAGCAAAACCATTATTTGATATAATGGGACAAAAAATTTTACATGCTGGAGAACAGGGAAGTGGTGTTGGTGTAAAAATTTGTAATAATATGTCTCTTGGAATTTCTATGATTGCATCTGCTGAGGCTTTAATGTTAGCTAAAAGACTAAAAATGGATGTTAAAAAAGTTCACTCTATTATCAAAGAGGCTTCAGGAAATAATTGGGCTATGACTAACTACACACCTTTGCCAAATCTTACAGAGGGTGTCCCATCTAATAATAAGTATCGTCCTGGTTTTACAGCAGCGATGATGAAAAAAGATTTGAATTTAGCAAGAGATGCTGCAAATTCTGTAAATGCAGATACTCCGCTTGGTAAAGCAGCTTTAGAAATATTTTCTAAGTTTTGTGAAGAAGGTGATAGTGAGACAGATTATTCAGGTATTTCAAAAATGATAGGTGGTGATGCGTGGAATTATCCGTTCGATCCAAAAGGCAAAGATTAAAACTGATCTAAACTACAATAGTATTAAAACAATACTAGATTTATAGACGTATTAAGCTGAAAAAGTTTGAAAAAAACAAAATAAAAAGTTTTACATTTGGATCAATATAAGGTTTATTTCATTTCTTATTAAGACTTAATAAAAATAAAAGAGAGGGAAATATAATGAAAAAAATCACTTCAATGATTTTAGCTTTAGTATTTGCAGTATCTTTAATTGGATCTGCTTCTGCTAAAACATTAAAAATCCAACTTACTTTTCCAAAAACTTCTTACGATGGACAAATCGTTAAGATGTGGACTGACAGAGTAACAAAATTAACTCGAGGTGAGTTAAAATTTGAACTTTTATCTAAAGGTGAAGTTGTTGGTATGAAAGAAACTTTAGAAGCTGTTGACAAAGGTCTTGTTGATGGTGGTGCTGCTTGGACTCATTACTGGTCTAACTATCACCCAGCTGCAATGTTGTTTGGTTCGCCAGTTGCAGGTGGCGGTATTGGTTTAAGTACTAAATCATGGTTAGCTTGGTATTTTGATAACGGTGGTAAAGCACTTTACGACAGAATGTGGAAAGAAATGGGCATGAACGTTAAAGGTTTCGTTATGGCATCATCAGGTCCTGAAGCATTAGGTTGGTTTAAAGAGCCTATCAACAGTATGGATGATTTCAGAAAATACAGATTCAGAACTCCTCCAGGAATTCCAGGACAAACATATAAAGATATTGGTGTAGCTTCTGTACCTATGTCAGGTGGTGATATTTTGCCAGCACTTGAAAAAGGAACAATTGATGCAGCAGAATGGTGTTGTCCAAAACCTGACTCTGTTTTTGGTTTTCAAAAAGTTCTTAAAAATTACTACTTACAAGGTTTACACCAAAACGTTGTTAACGGTGATATTTACATAAACGGTGACGTTTATAATTCTCTAACTGATCATCAAAAATATGCTATGGAAGTTGCTTCTGAAGCTATGATCACTAGAAATATCACTAACAGAGCAGTTGAAAATGGAAAAGCACTTATTGATTTAACACAAAATCATGGTGTAATTCTTCATGATACTCCAGCAGATTACTTTACTGAGTACATGAATGCAGCTCAAGCTACACTTAAAAAGAATGCAGCAGAAAATGCTTTCTTTAAAGAAGTTTACGAGCACATGACTGCACATGCAAAAATCGTAGTACCTTTTATTGCACAAATGGAAACATCAGATGCATCAATTGGAACTGCTTTCGCAAGTCAACAGTAAGTTATAAATTATAAAAACGGGGGTTATTATAATCCCCGTTTTTTATTTAAATATTTTAAAATAAAGCTTAAATTTCTAGTTCTTAGATTTAATTATGGTCAAAAAAAAATCAGCACCTAAAGTAAAAGAAACATTAGATATTACTGATGAACTAATAGCTGAAAGAAGAACTAGTCTTAAAATGCCTAAGGATATGAAACCTTGGATGGCAAAAACAATAGAATTCATAGATGCTAAAATGTTAATTACTGGAAAAATTGTCTCTTGGGCTTGTTTGCCTTTGATTTTTTGTATGGTTTATGAAGTTATAGCTAGACATTTTTTTGGTAGACCAACATTATTTAATTACGACATAACCAGAATGACTGCTGGTGCATTTTTCATGCTTGGAGCAGCTTATACTTTATCAAAAGGCATACATATTAGAGCTGATTTTCTGTATCGAAATTGGAAAGTTAAAAATCAAGCAAAGGTAGATTTGTTTTTATATATACTGTTTTTCTTTCCAGGGTTCTTAGTATTTTTCTTAGTAAGTTTTGATTATTTTTATACATCAATCTGTGGAAGATCGGAGTTAATGGAGTGTTTGGGTGGTAAAGTAAGAATACAAAGAGCAATGGACACCACTTGGATGCCAATTATGTGGCCTTTGAAGATTTGTATGCCGATTGGTGCATTTCTTCTTTTAGTACAAGGAGTTTCAGAGGTATTAAAAAGTTATTACGCATTTGTGAAAGGTAGATGGCCATAATGGAAATTTTTAGTCCTGAAGTCATTGGAGCAATAATGATTGGTTGCATGTTATTTGCAATCTTTGTTGGATTTCCAATTTCATTTACATTAATCTTTTTAGGTATTGCATTCGGTTATTGGGGTTTTGGTAAATTAGTATTTTACTTAATGACACTTCAATTCAATATGATCATGACCGAGAGTACACTCGTCGCGGTCCCACTCTTTATATTTATGGGAATATTAATGGAGTCTGCTGGTTTAATGGAAAGATTATTTAATTCAGTGCAGCTAATGCTTTCTAAAACAAGAGGAGCATTATTTTATGCAGTAATGTTTGTGTCAACAATTTTTGCAGCAGCAACAGGTATCGTTGGAGCTTCAGTAACTATACTTGGGATTATGGCAGGTAAAACTATGATCAGATCTGGATATGATACAAGACTATCAGCAGGCTTAATTTGTGCTGGAGGTACTCTAGGGATTCTTATACCTCCTAGTATTATGTTGGTTGTAATGGGTCCTGTGCTTGAAATTCCAGTTACAGATTTATTTGCAGCAGCAATAATTCCAGGAATAATGTTAGCAGCTTTATATGCAGGATACACAACATTGAGATGTTATTTAAATCCAAAACTTGGACCTATTTTACCAGCAAGCGAAAGACCTAAAAATATGGGAAAAGTTTGGTATGAATTTTTTATGGGTCTAGTCCCACCTGCAGCATTGGTATTTTTTGCACTTGGAAGTATTTTGTTTGGCTTAGCAACACCAACAGAAGGAGCGGGCATGGGTGCATTTGGATCAATTTTATTAGCTGTTGCTTATAAAAAATTTACTTACAAAGGTTTAAAAGAAGCATTAATTAAAACTTTAGAAATTACGGCTTTAATTATGTTTTTAGTTGCTGCATCAAATTTCTTTGGCGCAGTTTTTTCTAAATTAGGCACACCATCTTTACTTACTGATTATTTACTAGGATTAGAAATAAATAAATATTGGATTTTAGCTATAATGATGGCAGTAATATTTTTATTAGGTTGGCCTTTAGAATGGGTTCCAATAGTATTAATTGTCCTTCCAATTCTTTTACCTTTAGTTCAAGAGCTAGGATTTAATTTAACTTGGTTCGCAATTCTAGTTGCTGTCAATCTCCAAACCGCTTGGCTATCACCACCTGTTGCTTTATCCGCATATTTTTTAAAAGGTGTTGTTCCTCAGTGGGATCTAAAAGATATTTATCTTGGTATGATGCAGTTTATGGTTATTCAGGTTATAGGATTAATTTTGATAATTATATTCCCTCAAATTGCACTATGGTTACCAAGTGTAATGTATCCATCTCCATAATTACTTTTTTTGGTCTATATAAGGAATAATTGTTCCTAATAATATTATACCAAGCGATATAAAGATTTTTAAGGTGATTTCAGCATCAATTACTATCCAAGCTGATGTTGCGCCTATAGGTCCGGTTAGCGGGTACATTAAACTAATTCTTCCTACAGGAACTCTTCTTAATGCATAATTATAAAATAAATAAGCTGCAAAGGTAATAAATGACAAAGTTAAAGCTGCCATTACTGATGGTGTAAATTCAAGATGGTAAGTGTAATTAAAACTAGAGTTAGGCCAGATAATAAACAGTATTAAAAAAGATAAAACGAAACCTGTAAAATATTGGAAAGTATTAACAGATAATTGATTAACTTTTGTCTGCATAAAACGTCTTCCAATAACTTCATTAGTAGATGCACATAATATTCCTAAAAAAATTATCAGATCACCTAAATAGTTGCCAACTCCTGATTTTGATTGACTGGTAAGTAGAAGATAAGTTCCTATTACAGTTACAAATGCACCAATTATTACTTTTATTTCGATTTGTTCTTTTAAAAATATTCTTGCAACAAAAGGCTGCATAAGAGGTAAAGTGCTTATTATAGCAACTCCGTTAACTGGACTAGTTAATAGAAGTCCAACATGAAAAGACAAAGTAACTAAAAATGGGTTTAACAAACCCATTAAAAAAGGTTTTAATCCAACTTGTCTTATTGAAATATCAACTCTCATCACAAGGCAAAAGATTACCATCAATACAAAGGCTATAAAAAATCTTACTGCTAATAAATCTATAATGTAAAATTCTTTAAGTGCTAATGTTACAAATGGTGGTCCAGCACCAAAGCCCAGTACAGCAAGCAGCATTGCAAAATAACCACTATTCTTTTTGAAGAAATTAAACATTTGAAATTTTTATAAATTATTAAAAAAAAGATACTTTAACATAATTAATTAGTTTATTATTTAATAATGAATCAGCCAAAAGTTAAATATTCACTCTCTAATTGGGATCTAGTTACAGTTAACCCTAACTATAAAACTTGGAATTGGAAAGATTTATTTTGTTTTTGGGGAATAAATATCCAGAGTGTTATTGCATTTTCATTAATTGCATCATTATATATCGTGTATGATTTAAACACGTTTGTAGTATTTTTTGGAACTATTTTGGGATCTTTTCTTGTTTATTTTTTTTCTAACTTTATAGGTAAACCATCTCAAAAATTTGGCCTACCATTTGCAGTATTATTGCGTTCTTCATTAGGTTTTAAAGGAGCAAAATTTTTTGGTTTATTGAGAGGTTTAGTTGGAATTTTTATGTTTGGTGTTCAAACATACTTTTTATCAAAAGCATTCGGTTATTTGATCAGAATTTCAATTTTTTCAATTGATAGCTCATTACTAAATAAAGATATTTTTTTAGTTTTTTTACTTGGTATCGATATCATTGATTGGATTGCATTTACAATTGTTATCATTTTTCAAACATTAATTTTTAGCGTTGGCATGAATTTTAATAAAAGATTAATTAATTTTTCTGCAATTACTGTTTACGGAGGAATGATAATATTCTTTTTTGGAGTATTATTAAGTGATGTAAAACTAACCTCACAAGCATTTACTGAATTATTAGATTATAAAAATTTATTTGATATTGAAAATATTTTTGCTTTATTAACAGTCACTGGAACAATTTTTGCATATTTTTCGATTATGATTACTTGTTTTGGAGATTTTTCTCGTTATGTTAAAAATGAAGATGAATTAACAAAAGGTAATTTAAGTTTAATTGCTAATTTAATTATTTTTTCTTTTTTTTCTGTTTTTATCGTTGTTGGGTCTGATGTATTTTTAAATTTAAGATTTTTAGATTTAAGTTCAATTTTAACCAATCCAACTGATATAATTGGTAAATTTGACAATACATCTATAACAGTTATTGCTATTTTTTTTATTATTGTTGCATCGGCATCAACAAATTTAGTAGCTAATTATATTCCTGCACAATATTCACTTATAAATTTTATGCCCAATTCCTTAAATTTAAAAAGCGTAAGCTATGTAATTTCAATTATTGGTTTTCTTGTTGGTATTTTTTGGTTAAATATATTAAGCCAAATTGGTATTTTATCATTTATTGATACATTTAGTTCTCTTTTTGGACCAATATTTGGAGTAATGATTGCTGATTATTATTTGATAAAATCAAAAAATATCAGCAATAAAGATATTTACTCTGCAGAAGCAGGAAGTATTTATTATTTTTCTAATGGATGGCATATAAAAGGTTGCTACTCAATATTTATAGGTTTTATTTTTTCTGCTTCTACAATTTGGAATCATAATTTAATGTTTTTACAATCATTTGCTTGGATAATAGGTGCATTTATCTCTTTAATAATCTATTATCTATTATCTAAAAAATAATTTTAATGAACAAGTTTGATTTTAATAACAGAACAGCTGTAATTACTGGAGGAGGACAGGGTTTTGGTTTGGATATTGCAAAAAGATTTTTAAAATCTGGAGCAAAGGTAATTATTTGGGATATAGATGAAGAACTTCTTAAGTCAGCAATTACTGAAGTTAATGATTCGAATCTCAGCTACAACGTTATCGATGTTTCCAATTACTCACAAATTGAAAAAACTGTTTCAGAAATAACATCAAAAGGCAAAATAGATATTTTGATAAATAATGCTGGAATTACAGGTCCTACGGCACCACTATGGGAATACGATATTGTGATGTGGAATAAAATTGTGCAAATTAATTTAATGGGCACTTTCAACTGTTGTCGTGCAATTGTTCCAAACATGATCAAAAACAATTATGGCAGAATAGTAAATGTTGCCTCAGTTGCTGGTAAAGATGGAAATGCTAATGCAAGTGCTTATAGTTCTGGTAAAGCAGGAGCCATTGGACTAACGAAATCACTTGGTAAAGAACTAGCTGATAAAAATATAGCTGTAAATGCTGTAACTCCTGCAGGTGCAAAAACTAGGATTTTGGAGCAAATGAGCAAAGAACATGTTCAAAGAATGCTTTCAAAAGTGCCAAGAGGAAGATTTTTAGAGATACATGAATTTACATCATTAATTTGTTGGCTTTCGTCTGAAGAGAATACTTTTTCGACAGCAGCAGTTTTTGACATAAGTGGTGGCAGATCTACTTATTAAGTAAATATGAAATTCTTAGCAAGATTATTAATTATAATTTTATTTTTTGTAAACCCAAGTTTTGCCAACAGGATAAATGTATTTGAATTTACTGAAACAGAACTTTTAAATTTAGAAGTTAGAAAAGTAAGAGGTGCTGATAATAAAACAGAATATTCTGTTGGATCTAACGATAATGGAAATTATTTAAAAGCTGTTGCTGATAACGCTGCATCTGGCCTTGGAAAAGAAGTTAAAATTGATTTAAATAAGACACCTTTTATAAATATTTCATGGAAAGTAGAAAAAGATTTGTCTGGTATTTTAGAAAATACTAAAAAAGGGCATGATTTTGCTGCTCGTGTTTTTGTTATAAAAAAAACAGGAGCAACACCATTGTCAAATAGAGCTATAAATTACGTTTTTTCAAGTAATAACGATGTTGGATTTAACTCACCAAGTCCATATACAAAAAAATCAATCGATAATGTTTTGGCTACTACTAAGCTTAATTTAAATGAATGGGTTAGTGTAAAAGCTAATGTTAAAGAAGATTTTAAAAAATTTCATAATTTAGATGTAAATGAGCTAGACGGGTTAGCAATTATGTCAGATACAGATAATTCAAAAATGAAATCTATAACCTATTATCAAAACATTTATTTTTCTGCTGATTAGTTACAATTTTAAGTATTTTTTTAATCCTATACTTAAAAATGACAAAAGAATTGCTGCAATCACATCTGCAATAGGAGGTGCGTTAGGAAAACCAAAATTCCAAACAATAACTCCAATTAACCAAATAATATATATTTTCATTACCTAATTATATCTTAGTTTGTATTAAACTATTATATAATTTGATAGGATATTCATATGCATGAAAATTTTTTTCATAATTTAAAAGTCTACTATGAAGACACCGATGCCGGTGGAGTTGTCTATTATGCTAATTATCTTAAATATTTAGAGAGAGCAAGAACTGAAGCTTTATCAACTATTGGATTAAGCAATGTTAAGATTAAGGATAAATATGGTGCGCTAATAATAGTTAAATCATGCAACATAGAATTTAAAAAATCAGCTAAACTAGAAGACGAATTAAAAATTAGATCTTTTGTAAAATCAGTTACCAAAACATCTTTTTTTATGAATCAATTTATTACTCATGATGATAATACAATCGTAGAAGCTCTGGTTCATCTTGTTTTTGTCAATGAAAAAGGCAAACCAGTAAAAGTTCCAGAAACAATTTTTGATAACTTTAAACCCTATTTTTGTGATAGTATCAAATTATAGATAATTTTTTTGCCTTCTTAAATAAATTTACCATCATTTTTTCAGAAATTAATTTTGTATT
>CACEFI010000020.1 GCA_902558795.1 uncultured Pelagibacteraceae bacterium
TACTAAGAAATCTGTTAGTGATGGTATAAGCAGTATCTTAAAAGAAATTAATTGATGAAAGAAATAGTTCTAGATACAGAAACAACAGGTATATCTACGAAAGAGGGGCACAGAATTGTAGAAATTGGCTGTATAGAACTTGAAAATTTGATACCGACTAAAAATAGATTTCATTGTTATCTAAATCCAGAGAGAAAGGTTTCAGAAAAGGCATTAGAAGTTCATGGATATACAGATGAATTTTTATCCAGACAAAAGAAGTTTAGTGAAATTGGTGAGCAATTTCTTGAATTTATAAAAGATAAAAGATTAATAATACATAATGCTGATTTTGATTTAGGTCATTTAAATAACGAACTGGCTATATTAGGAAAAAGTAAAATAAATAATGAGATTATAGATACTCTAATATTAGCGAGAGACAAATTTCCTGGATCACCAGTTAGTTTAGATGCTCTTTGTAAAAGATATAGAATTGATAATTCAAAAAGAACTCAACACACTGCTTTAATAGACTGTGATTTGTTAGCAAAAGTTTATATTAATTTAATTGATCAAAAAGAACCAACTTTAAATTTTAAAAATTTTGATAACGAAATTATCGAAAATAAAAGCACTGGCTCTGCATACTTTAAAAAAGTTATAAACCCTACAAAAGAAGAATTAAAGAAACATAAAGATTATCTAAAAAATAATTTAAAAAAAAATTATTTTAACTGATTTGTTGATTATAAAGTTTTTCAAAGTCTATTTTTTTTTCAAATTTAACACCTGGGTATCCAGAGTTATGAAGGAGATCTATAAGAGATTTTTCCAAGTCAGGGTAAATTTCAATCTGAACATCACATAATATAATTTTTTGAAGTTCTTCTTTTTCTTTAACATCGTCACTAACCTTTACGATTGTTGAAAAATTTATCTCGAAATATGATTTTTTTTTATTTTCATTTTTATCTTCAAACTTCATTATAGTGTTAATCTCTATCATCTTATTTTTTAGAGCTTTTGAATTAATATCAATACCCAATTGATATTTAGTAATATAATCTTTTACAAAAATATATGTTTCAATATTTGGCGTTTCACTTGACATATCCTTAATATATTTACCAAGTATTTTATATTTTTCTGTCATCATCACTTTCTATATCTTCAAATTCTCCTTCAATAAAATCATTTTTCTGTGATTTTTTTTTTCTAATTTTAAGGTCAATTTTACTAAATATAAATTTTCTGGTAATTGGAAATATTAATAAAAATCCCAAAACGTCTGTCGCAAATCCAGGGATAATTAAAAGTAATGCCGCAAAAGCAATTGCAGCTCCAGATATCATTTCATAAGCTGGTGTCTCATTTTTGCTTAGTTGGATAAATCCAGCTTTTAGAGTATTTAAACCCTCATATTTAGCATAATAAACCCCAACAATTGCAGTAATTAATATTAGTAAAATAGTAGTTATTGCACCAATTTGAGATCCTATTTTGATAAAAAGAAATATTTCTATAGCAGGTATAATAATAATTAATAATAAAATTGAGTTCATTTGTCCGTAATCTAAATTGCTGGTTGAAATTAATCAACATAGTAATTACTATAAGTCCATGAGTTATAGTTTTGAATACATAGATATAATTCTTTTAGCAATGATTGCTGGATTTATTTTTCTTAGATTAAGAGGAATACTTGGTAAAAGAACTGGTTTCGAGGGAAAAACACCCCCACAATTTGATAAAATTTTAAAAGAAGCCGTGGTTAATGAAAAGCCTAAAAAAATTGAGGTTTTTGATGATGATGCACAGAAGGAATTTCTAAAAGGGGCAAAAATTGCCTATGAAACCATAATTACAGATTTTAGTGATAATGATAATAAATTGACAACAAGTAAACCTTTATTAAATAATGAAATTTACAATCAATTTAATGAAGCCTTAAAAGAAAGAAATGGTAGAGGTCATTATGCTGAAATAACTTTTATAGGAATAAATTCTGCAACCATAAAAGAGCATAAAAAAATTGATAAGATTTTAAATGTTACCGTTGACTTTATTGCTGAGGTGATAACCTGCATTAAAGATAAAGAGAAAAAAATTGTTTCAGGAGATCCAGAAAAAATTAAAAAAATTTATGATACATGGGTGTTCTCAAGGGACACAACTTCTGCTAATCCAAATTGGCAATTGGTTAATATATTAACTTAATTGACTGATAATATTTCAAAAAAAGATAAAAAAGATTGGGAAAATTTTATTTCTAGTGATGAAAAATTACCCAACAAAGACATTAATTTAAATAAAAAAAAATCTTTAAAAAAAAGATCAATAGATTTACATGGATACACCCTTGACCAGGCTAATAGCGCTATAGAGGATTTTATAAACAAGTCATATTTGGATGGAGTAAACAAATTAATAGTAGTGACAGGTAAAGGCCTACACTCTCAAAACGAAAAAGATCCCTATGTCTCTAAAGATTTAAGCATCCTAAAATATTCAGTGCCTGAATTTCTGTCTACTAACAAAAATTTAATGAATATTATTAATGAAATTAGTGATGCAAAAATAGAAGATGGAGGAGCGGGGGCTTTTTACATATATTTAAAAAAAAACAATAAAAAATGATTATTTGGCTGGCCTCATATCCAAAAAGTGGAAATACTCTTTTAAGATCTATTTTATCGTCATATTTTTATTCTAAAGAAGGTGAGTTTTCATTTAACAATTTAAATCATATCACTCAATTTCCACTAACTAGTCAATTCATGTCAGCTGGTATAAATATTGATAG
The DNA here is from genome assembly GCA_902558795.1 of uncultured Pelagibacteraceae bacterium. Taxonomy (GTDB): domain Bacteria; phylum Pseudomonadota; class Alphaproteobacteria; order Pelagibacterales; family Pelagibacteraceae; genus Pelagibacter. The sequence continues at coordinate 2,786 of CACEFI010000020.1, forward strand.
TGATGAAGAAGTATTTAAAAATTTTATAAATGTTCAAAATTTCCTTAATCAAGAAAAAGGAAAAGTAAAATTTTTAAAAACCCACAGTGCTTTGTGCAATATGCATGGGTGTAATTTTACAGATTTAAATAATACTCTTGGAGTAATTTATATTGTGCGTGATCCAAGAAATGTTGTTAATTCTCTTGCTCATCATAATGATCTAAGTATAGCTGAAGCAGCTGACACAATGATTGATAATTCAAAATTTTTAGTTAAATCAGTAAAAAACTGTAGAGTTTTCCTTGGCTCATGGAATTCTAATTATAACTCCTGGAAAAATCTTCAAATTAAAAACAAATATTTATTAATTAAATACGAAGATTTAATTAATAAAAAGAAATCTACTATGCTTAAAATATTGAAGTTTATTGATCAATTAGGAATGAAATCACAATTAGATATTGTGAAACTAAATAAAGCAATTAAGTCAACTGATTTTAAAAAGGTAAAAAATTTAGAAAAAAAAGAAATTTTTTATGAGGGTGTATTAGATAAAAATACTGGCAAAAGAAAGACTTTTTTTAATCTTGGACCAAATAATGATTGGAGAAGATTTTTAGATGATAAGATTAAAATTAAGTTAGAAACTGCTTTTGAAAAAGAAATGTTAGAACTTGAATATTTGTAATTTTTTTACAATATAAATTTTGAAAGATCAGTATCTTTAACTAAATTATCTAAGTTTTTATTAATATATTCTTTGTTGATTACAATTTTTTCTCCAGAACGATCAGTTGCAGTAAAACTTATTTCGTCTAAAATTTTTTCTATAATAGTGTGCAACCTTCTAGCACCAATATTTTCTACAGTTGCGTTTACTTCTGAGGCAATGTTTGCAATAGTATCAATTCCATCTTCTGAAAATTCAAGTTCAACATTTTCAGTTTTTAAAAGAGCTATATATTGCTTGATTAAACTAAAATCTGGTTCCCTTAAAATTCTTTTAAAATCCTCACTTGTTAGCGCTTCTAACTCTACTCTGATAGGTAATCTACCTTGCAATTCTGGCAATAAATCTGAAGGTTTAGCAAGCTGAAATGCACCAGATGCTATAAACAAAATATGATCTGTTTTAATTGGTCCGTGTTTTGTATTTACAGTAGTTCCTTCAATTAAAGGCAATAAATCTCTTTGTACACCCTCTCTCGAAACATCACCACCAACCCTGTCTGTTCTTGCTGAAATTTTATCTATTTCATCTAAAAATACTATTCCATTGTTTTCAGTTGAAGCTTTTGCAGCTTTAATAATCTTGTCTTGTTCAATCAATTTATCTGATTCGTCATTAATTAAAATTTCATGAGACTCTTTTACAGTCATTTTTTTCTTTTTTTCTTTATTACCCATGGATTTACCAATCATCTCACCAATATTAATCATGCCTACATTAGCTCCGGGCATTCCTGGAATTTCAAAAGACGTATTATTTGATCCAGTGTCACTTACAGCTATCTCAATTTCATTATCGTCAAGATCACCATTTCTAAGTCTTTTTCTAAAACTTTCTCTAGTTGCAAGGCTTGCTTTTTTACCGACTAAAGCATCTAAAACTTTCTCTTCAGCAGATTTTTGAGCTTGAGCATAAACTTCTTTTCTCATTTTTACTTTTTCCATACCAATAGCAATCTCAATTAAATCTCTTACAATTTGCTCTACATCTCTTCCAACGTACCCAACTTCTGTAAATCTTGTGGCTTCAACTTTAACAAATGGTGCTTCTGCTAGTTTAGATAATCTTCTAGAGATTTCTGTTTTACCAACACCAGTTGGTCCAATCATCAAAATATTTTTAGGCAAAACTTCATTTTTCATTTCACCTTTTAGTGCTTGTCTTCTCCATCTATTTCTTAATGCAACAGCAACAGCTTTTTTAGCTTTGTTTTGACCAACTACAAATCTATCTAATTCAGAAACTATTTCTCTGGGTGAAAGAGAACTTACTAATGAACTTTCTTCTTTATTGTTTTTATCTTTAGGAACTAGAGGAGTTACATTAGAATTTTCCATTATATTTTTAAAACCTTAATATTATCATTTGTAAATACACAAATTTCTGAAGCTACTTTAATTGCTTTTTTTGCAATTTCCTCTGCACTTTTATCAGTTTCCATTAAAACTTTTCCAGCTGCCAAAGCATAATTGCCACCTGATCCAATTCCAATCACATCGCCCTCTGGTTCTAATACATCGCCTGTTCCAGAAATTATGTAACTATTTTCCTTGTCACCTATAGCCATTAATGCCTCTAATCTTCTTAAATATTTATCTGTTCGCCAATCTTTTGCTAATTCAACAGCAGCTCTTGATAAGTTTCCAGCATGTTTTTCAATCTTAGCTTCTAAACGTTCAAATAGTGTAAGTGCATCTGCAGTTGATCCTGCAAATCCTGCTACAACATCTCTTTTTTCAATTTTTCTAATTTTTGAAGCGGTACTTTTTACTACAGTATTTCCCATGCTTACTTGGCCATCTCCAGCAACCACAACTTCATTATTTTTTCTTACTAGTACAATTGTTGTCATGAGAGATAAATGGTAACTATTTTTGATACTTCAAGTGTCGATACTAATATTGATATAGTGTGATTATATATGTATACCTTTTGAATATGGCTAGAAAAGGAAAAGTTTCTCGAAAAACAAAAGAAACAAGCATTAGTGTTGAGGTAAATATTGATGGTAAAGGTCAATACAAAATTGATACTGGAATTGGTTTCTTAGACCATATGCTTGAACAATTATCAAAACATTCATTAATTGACTTAAAAGTCAAAGCAAAAGGCGATACACACATTGATCTTCACCACACTACAGAAGATACGGGTATTGCAATTGGGGAAGCTTTAAAAAAAGCTGCAAAGAAATTTGTAGGCATCAAAAGATATGCGCATAGAGTTATTCCTATGGATGAAACCTTGACAAGAGTTGCGATAGATGTTTCGAACAGACCTTATTTAATTTGGAAAGTAAAATTAAAAGTTGAGAAACTTGGTGAGATGGATACAGAACTATTTAAAGAATGGTTCCAGGCATTTTCACAATCAGCTGGTATCACAATGCATGTTGAAAATATTTATGGAGATAATAGTCACCATATTATCGAGTCTTGCTATAAAGCATTAGCAAGATCATTGAGAGAAGCATTGGAGATGGATCCAAGAAGTAAGAAAAGTATTCCATCTACTAAAGGCTCGCTATAAGTTTAATGAACGTTACAATTGTTGATTACAATTCGGGCAATATAAGCTCGGTGATAAACTCGTTTAGTGAAGTAGCCAATGAAAAGGTAAACATCGAAGTTACCTCAGATTTAAATAAGATTAAATCTAGTGATAAAATAGTATTACCAGGGCAGGGTTCGTTTAAGAGCTGTGTTGATGCACTAAATAATATCAATGGTTTAGTTGATACATTAAATGAATTTGTAATTAATGATAAAAAACCACTTCTTGGAATTTGTGTTGGACTACAAATGTTTGCAGACGTTGGTTATGAAGAAACTGAAACTAAAGGCTTAGGTTGGATATCTGGCAAGGTATTAAAAATAGATAATCAAGATGGAAAATATAAACTTCCTCATATTGGTTGGAATCAAATTAATATAGTAAAGGATAGTAAAATTTTTAAAAATATAGAGAATAATTCACACATGTATTTTGTTCACAGTTATGAATTTGTACCAGAAGATAAAAATGTAGTTTCAGCAACAACAGAGTATTCATCAAATATTGTTTGTTCTGTTGAAAAAGAAAATATCTTTGGAACACAATTTCACCCTGAGAAAAGTGATAAAACTGGACTTAAAATAATTGATAATTTTATAAATTTGTAAATATGAAAATATTTCCAGCCATAGATATTAAAGATAAAAAGTGTGTGAGGTTAGTTAAAGGAGACTTTGATAATAAGACAGTATATGAGATGTCTCCAGTTGAACAAGCTGGGAAATACAAGGATCATGGTTTTAAAAATCTTCACATAGTTGATCTAGATGGTGCTTTAACTGGAGAGACAGTTAATTTAGATATTATTCAAGATATAGTTATTAAATTTGATCTTAAAATTGAGATTGGGGGCGGAGTAAGAAATTTTGAAAGTATTCAGAAATATACTGATGCCGGTGTCGAAAAAGTAATTTTAGGAAGCGCTGCTATAAAAGATAAGAATTTTTTAAAAGAAGCTTGTGAAAATTTTCCAAATAAAATTGCACTAGGTTTAGATGCCAAAGATGGCTATTTATCTGTTTCTGGTTGGAAAGAAAATTCTAATCAATTGACTTTAGATTACTTAAAAGAAGTTAACGAATATGGAGCAAGTAGACTGATTTATACTGATATTAATAGAGATGGGATGAAGCAAAGCCCTAATTTTAATGAAACAGTAAAAGTTGCAAACACATCTAATTGTCCGGTAATTATATCTGGAGGAGTTTCATCAATAGATGATATTAAAAAAGCCAAGGAATTAAATAATAAAAACATTGAAGGTATCATAGTTGGAAAAGCTATATACGATGGTGATATTAAATTAGAAGAATTAGTGAAGGAATTAGATGCTTAAAAATAGAATAATACCTTGCTTAGACGTTAAAAATGGTCGAGTAGTTAAAGGTATTAATTTTGTAGATTTAAAGGATGCTGGAGATCCAGTTGAACAAGCTAAAATTTATTCTGATGGTGGTGCAGATGAAATTTGTTTCTTAGATATTACTGCCTCAAATGAAAATAGAGAGACTATTTATGATGTAGTTAAGAAAACTTCTAAAAAGTGTTTTGTGCCTTTAACTGTTGGAGGAGGTGTGAGAACTGTTGAAGATATAAATAAATTACTAAATTGTGGTGCAGACAAGGTATCAATCAATACTGCTGCAGTCCAAAATCCTGAAGTAGTAGTAGAAAGTTCTAAAAAATTTGGCTCACAATGCATCGTTGTTGCAATAGATGCAAAAAAAAATGGAGATAATTGGGAAATTTTTACTCATGGCGGTAGAAACAATACTGGGACAGATGCAATAGAATTTGCTAAGAAAATGGAAGATACTGGAGCAGGTGAGTTGTTAGTAACTTCAATGGATAGAGATGGTACCCAAGTTGGTTATGATATTGAATTAATGGCCAAGATATCTTCCAAAGTAAATATTCCTGTTATAGCTTCTGGAGGAGTTGGTAATCTTGATCATTTAGTTGATGGAATTAAATTAGGAAATGCAAGTGCAGTTTTAGCTGCATCTATATTTCATTATGGAAAACATTCAGTAAAAGAAGCCAAGGAATATTTGGATTTAAAAGGAATACCTGTTAGAATCTAGTATGCTTAGTACATTAGAAAATTTAATAAAGCTTGCAAGAGATAGAAAATTAGTACCTCAAGAAGGATCTTACACAAATAAGCTACTTACAGATAAAGCACTTAGTAAAGCGAAAGTTTTAGAAGAAGTTGACGAATTAATTGAAGCCATTGAAGATGATACAAATAAAATACACGAAGCTGCAGATGTTTTTTATCATTTATTGATGTACTTAGAAGCCAATGATGTAAAAATTGAAGAAGTCATGCAAGAATTAGAAAAAAGAAAAAAATGAATTATGATAATAGTAATATTTTTGCAAAGATTTTAAGAGGAGAGATACCCTGTAATAAAATTTATGAAGATGACTTTATTTTATCTTTTCATGATATAAATCCTCAAAAAAAAATTCATGCTTTGGTAATCCCAAAAGGGAAATATGTTGATCTAGATGATTTTAGTTTAAATGCATCACCTGAGGAGATGGTTGGATTATTAAAAGGAATTAATACAGTGGCTAAAAAGCTAGGTATTTCAACAGAAGTAGGAAAGGGGTATAGGGCACTTGCAAACATAAGTGATGACGGTGGTCAAGAGGTTCCGCACTTACACTTTCATTTATTTGGAGGTGAAAAAGTTGGAAAAATGGTTGAGTGACAGAAGAAGTTCAAAGAAATTATCTAGAAATAGATTCAATCCAAGATCTTAAAAAGGTTATTAAACCAGATGGAGATTATTCTTTAAATTTACAAGAGCCAATAAATTTTCAGTTAAATAAATTTTTTTACAAAAATATTGGAAAAAATCATAAATGGATTGATCGATTGGTTTGGACTGAAACTCAATGGATTGATTATGTTTCTAGTAAAAATGTTGAAACATATGTATTTAAATTTAATGCTGATTTAGCTGGTTTCTTTGAATTGATATCCCATAGTGAAAAAAAGGAAGTTGAGATTGCTTATTTTGGTTTGCTTGAAGAATTTCACAATAAAAAGTTGGGATCATATTTATTATCTCAAGCAATACAAAAATCTTTTAAACCAAATGTCAATAGAGTTTGGGTTCACACATGTTCTTTGGATCACAAAAATGCTTTAAATAATTATATTGCTAGAGGTATGAAAATTTTTAAAACTGAAAATATAAAAATTTAGTTTTGCGTAGGTAGTTTAAACAAATTTTTATCAACTTGTTGATTTTTCAAAATAGAAGAAAGATAAGTAACATTTAAATTTTGATAAATATCTTTAGTTTGCCAACCAATTAAATTGAATGTTTTGTTATCAAAAAAAACATTTATTTCATTATTATTTTCTTCAATTTCAAAACTTATGTGAGATCTATCTAATGTTTTTTCTTTTAAAATATTTACTTTCTTTATTAAAAATTTTTTATCTAATATTAAGTTTAGTGGAGTTTTATTTAAGGGATATCTATAAAAACTAGTTTGAGTTTTAATCACCAAGGATTTACCATTAGAAACTAAAATTTTATTATTTTTAATGTATTTGCAATAAATTTTTTTTGGATATTGTATTGTACAACTTCCATTTTCAATTTTTCCATTTATATTTTGTTCAAAATTAAAATTTAGATTTTCAGTATTTTGTAAATTTTCTATTATTTTATCTTTATTATTTGCATGAGTATTGGAAAGTAAAATCAAAAAAATAGAGATAAAAAAAAATTTAAACACTACAAAACATCTCTCTTACCAACATGATTTGCCTTACTTACAATTCCGTCAGCTTCCATCATATCAATAATTCTTGCTGCTCTATTGTATCCAATTTGAAGTTTTCTTTGCAAAAAGGAAGTTGAAGCTTTACCTTCAGATTTGATTATATTTAAAGCAGACTGATAAAGTTCATCTTTATCTCCTTGATTTTGATTATCTCCAATCTCTTTTTCGTCAGCAAAATTTAAAATTTCATCTATATAATCAGGTTCTGCTTGGTTCCTTAAAGAATTATTAACCTTTTCAATTTCATTATCAGATACAAATGGGGCGTGTATTCTAACTATTCTGTTTGCGGACGACATGTAAAGCATATCTCCTTTACCTAAAAGTTGCTCTGCTCCTTGCTCTCCCAAAATGGTTCTACTGTCTATTTTTGATGTAACTTGAAAAGATATTCTAGTTGGAAAATTAGCTTTAATTGTACCAGTAATAACGTCTACACTTGGTCTCTGAGTTGCCATTATAATGTGAATTCCAGCAGCTCGAGCCATCTGAGATAGTTTTTGAATGTAATTTTCTATTTCTTTACCTGCTACTAACATCAAATCTGACATTTCATCAACTACAACTACTATATAAGGCATAGAAAGTTTATGTTTGGCATTATACCCGTCAATATTCCTGACACCTTCTTTTGTCATTAGTTTATATCTGCTCTCCATTTCTTTAACTACCCAACCTAATACAGAAGCTGCTTTTTTAGCTTCCGTAATAACAGGACAAAGCAAATGCGGAATTCCTTCATATGTTGATAGTTCAAGCATTTTTGGATCAATTAAAATAAATTTGCATTTATCTGGAGTGTGTCGATAAAGGATAGATAAAATAATTGTATTAATACAAACTGACTTTCCAGAACCTGTGGTTCCAGCGATAAGAAGATGGGGCATAGTCGCTAAATCGCCAACAATTGGTTTACCTGAAATATTTTTGCCAAGTGCTATAGGTAATTTTATGTCTCTCTTTTTAAAATCGGAATTATTTAAAATTTCACTTAAATAAACATTTTCTCTTGTATTATTTGGAAGTTCTATTCCAACAGTATTACTTCCAGGTATGATAGATATTCGTGCAGACTCTGAGCTTGTATTTCTAGCTATATCATCAGATAAATTAATTATTTTAGATACTTTGACTCCGGCGGCAGGTTCAAATTCATTTAGAGTTACCACAGGACCATGACTGACTTTTTTAATATTACCATTTACTCCAAAATCCATTAGGATTTTCTCTAAAAATTCTGGATCATGAGTTTCATTTTTTTCAATAATTTCCCTTTCTTTTTTTGTAGGAATTTTTAATAAATCAAGATTTGGCAATTTGAACTTAACTTTTGTTTCATATTG
>CACEFI010000021.1 GCA_902558795.1 uncultured Pelagibacteraceae bacterium
AATTATTTTTATTATTCTGTACAAAGGTCTACAAGAAACAAATATTTATATCCCTGAATCAAAATCGAATTATGAGGTGCCATCATCGATGGTTAAGCTATTTGATACTAACCAGAGTGTAAATACAATTGAAATTTTTCAATCAGATAAATTATATTTATTAAATATTTGGTCCTCTTGGTGTGTTCCTTGCAGAGAAGAACATCCATTTTTAATGGAATTAAAAAAAAACAAACAATTAAAAGTTGTTGGCATGAATTATAAAGACACCAAAAAAAATGCAAAAAATTTCCTAGAAGAACTTGGCAATCCTTACGATAAAATTATTTTTGATAACAAAGGTACCAATGCAATTGAATGGGGTGCCTATGGTGTTCCAGAGTCCTTTTTAATCAACAAAGATAAGATTATAAAAAAATATATAGGTCCGTTAAACCAACAGTCTATTGAAGAAATTAAATCATATATAAAATGAAGATACTAAGATTATTTTTAATCATTTTTTTTATTTTACCTGTAAATAGTTTGAAGGCAGATAACGAAGCTCTTAAAAGTAAAATTACAAAAAATCTTCGTTGTTTAGTTTGTCAGGGACAATCTATTTATGACTCTGACTCGGAGTTTGCAAATAGCTTAAAAATTGTTGTCGATAATAAAATTAACGAAGGATTATCTGAAAAACAAATTTATTCTTATTTTCAAAGTAAATATGGTGATTGGATCTTGTATAATCCATCATTTAATAAAAGTACTTATTTTCTATGGTTATTACCTCTATTGATATTCTTTGTAGGTGGTGCAATAATATTTATTAAATTTATAAAAAAACAAAAATAATCTGATATTGACAATAATGAATTTTAAAAAATTAAATATATTTTTAATTATTTTTTTTACCACTACAAAGTTATTTGCTGCAGAAATTAGCAACCATCAATATAATTTTTTTACTGGCAATTTTGACTTTAGTGATGATAAGCAGTCCGCAATGCTATTTGGTTTTCAGCATCAGAACGAAGATTTGCAAAGAGATACTTTTTTAGGAAATATTTCACCAATAACAGGTGGCTTCATAACTGAAAATTCTGCTGCATATGTCTATACGGGATTTGAGTGGAACATTGATATGGGTGCCTTAACATTTACACCTAGCTTCGCACCTGGTTTATACCACAAAGGAGATGGAAAAGATCTAGGTCACGCTTTAGAATTTAAATCAGAAATACAGTTCTCTTACAATTCCTCTGAAAACTCTAAAATTGGTATATCTTACAACCATGTATCTAATGCTAGCATAGGCGATAAAAATCCTGGGGCAAATAGTTATATGTTTAATTTTATTAAAAACTTTTAATAAAAGTCATGAATATTAAGGATTGTTATAATTTTAGTGACTTTAGAAAATTAGCAAAAAAAAGATTACCTTCACCTATCTTTCATTATATTGATGGTGGTGCTGATGATGAAGCTACCCTTAAAAGAAATACAGATGCATTTAACGACTGTGATTTAATTCCAAACGTATTAGCTAGTGTAGGTAAACCTGATTTATCAACAACTGTTTTTGGTAAAAAAATTGATATGCCAATATTTTTATCTCCAACTGCCATGCAAAGACTTTACCATCATGATGGTGATAAAGCTTCAGCTAGAGCCGCTGAGAAGTTTGGAACTTTTTATAGTATGTCTACAATGGCAAATAACACTATTGAAGAAATTGCTGAAATTTCTAAAGGTCCTAAATTATTTCAACTCTATGTCCACAAAGATCAATCAATCACAGATGATTTAATTGAAAGATGTAAAACATCTGGTTACGACGGTATGTGTTTAACTGTAGATACTTTAGTTGCTGGAAACAGAGAAAGAGATCACAGAACAGGTTTTACAACACCTCCAAAACTTACTCTTCAAAGTTTAATGAGTTTTGCTATGAGGCCTGAATGGGTTTTTAATTATTTTACTCATAAAAAGTTTGAATTATCAAATGTTGCAAAAAAAACAGATAAAGGAACGAATATTGCTAAGTCAGTAATAGAATATATCAATGAACAATATGATCCAGCCATGAATTGGAAAGATGCAGAGTATTGTGTAAAAAAATGGGGTAAACCATTTGCTTTAAAAGGAGTGATGTCAGTCGAAGATGCAAAAAGAGCGATTGATATTGGTTGTACTGCAATAATGGTTTCAAATCATGGGGGTAGACAGTTAGACGGTTCTAGATCTCCATTTGATCAAGTCAAAGAACTCTCAGACGCAGTAGGAGATAAACTTGAAATTATTTTAGATGGTGGAATTAGAAGAGGAACACATGTTTTAAAGGCTTTAGCAGCAGGTGCTACAGCATGTAGTTTTGGTAAAATGTTCTTATTTTCTCTAGGTGCAGGAGGTCAAGCAGGTGTTGAACGTCTATTGCAGAATATGCATGATGAAATTAACCGAAATATGGTATTAATGGGTTGCAAAAATATCAGTGAATTAAATAAAACAAAAATTATTTATCGGAAATAATATTTATTTAACAACAATAATATTAAGTACTTATAAAAATTATATATAAAAAAAATTAATTAATAAAAAAAAAGAAGGGATAAATTTAAGTTATGAAATTAGCTAGCAGTTTAGGTCGTTTAGGAACAGAGTCAGCATTTAGTGTTTTAGCCGAAGCTAAAAAATTAGAAGCAGCTGGAAACCCAATGATACACCTTGGGCTTGGTCAACCAGATTTCAAAACTCCAAAACACGTAGTTGAAGCTGCAAAAAAAGCTTTAGATGACGGGCATCATGGTTACGTTTTATCTAATGGTATTCTAGAATGTAGGCAAGCTGTAACAAGGTGGATAAAAAAACGTTACAATGCTGATGTAGATGCTGAAAGAATTACAATTATGCCTGGCGGCAAACCTACTATGCACTATGCAATTCAATGTTTTGGTGAACCTGGAGCAGAAATTATTCATCCAACTCCAGCATTTCCAATTTATGAGTCTATGATTAATTATACTGGATCTACAGCAGTTCCTTATGACCTGACAGAAGATAAAGATTTAAAATTTAGTGCAGAAAAAATTTTATCTTTGATAACTGATAAAACTAGGTTGTTAATTTTAATTAATCCAAATAATCCTACTGGAAGTTTTGTAGAAAAACCTGAAGTAGATAAATTAGCAGAAGGTTTAAAGAAACATCCACATGTTACTGTTTTAAGTGATGAAATTTATAGTAGACAAATTTTTGATGGAAAAGAAATGCCTACATTTTTTAATTATCCAGAATTAAGAGATAGATTAATTGTTTTAGAGGGTTGGAGTAAAGCTTATTCAATGACAGGTTGGAGATTAGGCTGGAGTTTTTGGCCAGAAAATTTAGTAGAACATATTAATAAATTATTGATCAATAGTGTGTCATGTGTAAATGCTGCTGCACAGTTTGCTGGAATAGCTGCATTAGATGGTCCAGATGACTCTATTCATTTAATGATGGAAAAATTTACTCAAAGAAGAAAATTAATTCACGAAGGATTAAATAGCTTACCGGGTGTTGAATGTAGCTTACCAGGTGGAGCTTTTTATGCTTTCCCAAAAGTAATTGGAACTGGCATGGATGGCTCAGAATTTTGTAAGAGAGCTATGCATGAAGCTGGAGTTGCAATAGTTCCAGGTACCGCATTTGGTAAAACATGCAAAGATTACGTAAGATTTAGCTTTGCAGCATCACAGGACAACATATCTAACGCATTGGAAAATATCAAAAAAATGCTAGGCTAAGCTATGTCTGAAATAGCTTTGCCAAAAGTTGATAGAACAATTGTTAGTAAAAAAGATTTAATTGTTTCTAATCTTAAACAGTTTACTGATAAAAAAAATGTTTTAAGCGAATTAGATGAAATAAAGCCTTATGAAACAGATGCACTTGCAGCATATAAAAATTTACCTTTAGCCGTAGTGCTTGCTGAAAACACTCAAGAAGTTAGTGAGATATTAAAATTTTGTCATAGAGAAAATATTAAAGTCATTCCAAGAGGAGCTGGAACTGGACTTTCAGGTGGAGCTCTTCCATTAAATGATGCAATTTTACTAGGACTAGGAAAGTTTAATAAAATTTTAGATATAGATTTTGACAATAAGTGTGTAGTCACTCAACCTGGTGTTACAAATTTATCGATTACTCATGCAGTTAAGCATAAAGGGTATTATTACGCTCCAGATCCTTCAAGTCAGTTAGCTTGTTCTATAGGTGGAAATGTTGCTGAAAATTCTGGAGGTGTTCACTCATTAAAATATGGAACAACAACAAATAATATTTTGGGTGTTGAAATGGTTATGATGGATGGAACTATTTGTAGAATAGGTGGAAAAACTTTAGATCAAGAAGGATATGATCTATTAGGATTAATCTGCGGTTCTGAGGGATTGTTAGGTGTGATTACTGAAGTAACTGTAAAAATTTTAAAAAATCCGCAAACAGTTAAAGCAGCTTTGATTGGTTTTCCAACAATTGAAGATGGTGGAAATTGTGTAACGGATATTATTTCTAATGGAATAACTCCAGCTGGAATGGAAATAATGGATAAAGCTTTAATTGATGCAACAGAAAAATTTGTTCATGCTGGTTATCCAATGGATGCTGAAGTTTTAATGATTGTTGAATTAGATGGAACAAAATCTGAAGTAGAAGAGTTGTTTAAGCAAATAAAACAAATAGCAGAAAAAAATAAATCAAATAGCTTTAAGTTAAGTAAAAATGAAAAAGAAAGATTAGGATTTTGGTCGGGAAGAAAAGCAGCTTTCCCCGCATGTGGAGCAATGGCGCCTGATTATTATTGTATGGATGGAACAATTCCAAGAGGAAAACTTTCAGAAATTCTTAAAGAGATAAGTAGATTGTCGAAGAAATATAATCTAGGAGTTGCAAACGGATTTCATGCTGGAGATGGTAATTTACACCCGTTAATTCTTTTTGATGGAAGCAATAAAGAAGAGCTTAGAAGAACTGAGGAATTTGGAGCTGAAATTCTTAAGGCGTGTGTCAGAATGGGTGGAGCATTGTCTGGAGAACATGGAATTGGAATTGAAAAAAGAGAGCTAATGTGTGAAGCATTTAATGACAATGATATACAACAACAAATAAATATTAAGAAGTCATTAGATGAAAAAAATCTTTTAAATCCTGGTAAAGTTTATCCAATATTAAGAAAATGTGCGGAGGAAGGAAGAGTTCATGTTCATAGAGGAGAAGAAAAATTCCCAGATCTTCCAAGATTCTAATCAGCTGTCACCCACAAGTGAGTCAGAGGTTTCAGAATTAATCAAAGAAGCTTATAAAAATAAATTTCCAATTGATATCCATGGAAGTAATAGTAAAAAATTTATTGGATATAATGTTCAAGCAGCCAAAAACTTAGATTTTTCAAATTTATCTGGTGTAATCGAATATCTTCCTGAGGAACTATATATAAAAGTTAAACCTGGTACACTTATACAAGATATAGAAAATATTTTAGAAAAAAATAATCAAGAACTTTCATTTGAACCAACTGATTTTGGTTATATTAAAGATGGAAAATCAAACAAAGGAACCGCCGGTGGATGCGTTTCATGTAATTTTGCTGGCTCAAGAAGATTTAAAGTAGGCAGTGTAAGAGACTTTATTTTAGGTTTTAGAGGAGTTAATGGAAAGGGCGATGTAATTAAATCTGGAGGTACAGTTGTTAAAAATGTAACTGGATATGATTTATCTAAATTAATTAGTGGATCTTTTGGAACATTAGTTGCTCTTACTGAGGTTACTTTAAAAATTTCGGCAAAAAAACCATCTCAAAATACAATTATAATTTACGAAAAAGATCCAAAAATAATTTCAGATTTATTTAATAAGGTTTTGAGTTCTAGTAATGAAATTTCCGGGGCAGTTTTTGTCCCAGAGGAACCTAAATCAAAAAAATTCATACCAAATAAAAGCAAGGCATTTAAATTAAATGATTTAGATCAAAAAGGAGCTTTTTTTGCATTTAGAATAGAAGGTGATCAAAAATCCATTAAAGAAAGAATTAAAGATATTTCAAATGAAATGAATTTAAAAAAGTACAAAACTTCGAATTTGGATATTTATCAATCAGACCTTTTTTGGAAAAGTATAAATAGTTTACAATTATTTTCTGAAACTAAAAATAATCTTTTAAGAGCAGTTGTTCCACCTTCAAAATCTCAAAAATTGATGGTTTTTTTAAAAAATAAATATAGATATTTCATCGATTGGTCTGGGTCATTGTTTTGGATTGAGGTACCTGAGGACGAAAATATAAAAGACTTAAAAAATACGATAACTCAAAATGATGGATATGTAACAATAATTAAAAAATCTGAGGATTTTCAATTTACTGAAAAATTATTTACGATTGATGACACTAAATTAATGATATCAAAAAAAATAAAAGAAAGCTTTGATCCTAGAGGATTATTTAATCCTGGAAAAATGTATAAGGACTTTTAATGCAAACTAATTTCACAGAAACTCAACTGAAAGATAAGGATAATCAGTCTTCAGAAAAAATATTTAAAAAATGTGTTCACTGCGGAATGTGTAATGCAACATGTCCTACTTATGGAATTTTAGGAGATGAACTAGACGGACCTAGAGGTAGAATTTACTTAATTAAAGACATGTTAGAAAATAAGAAAAAACCAACCGAAAAAGTTGTGAAGCATATAGACAGATGTCTTTCATGTTACAGTTGTATGACCACATGTCCAGCTGGTGTAAATTACATGCATTTAATTGATCATGGAAAAAAATATATCGAAAAAAATTATGAAAGATCTCATTTTGATAAATTTATTAGATATTTTTTATCTATTACTCTTCCTAATACTAAAGTTTTCAGACTATCAAGTTTTTTAGTTAAGTTTAGTAAACCTTTTAAATTTTTAATGCCTTCAAGAATTAAAGATATGATCGATTTGATGCCAAGCAGTTTTCCAAAAAAAAAATTACCAATTAAGGAAGTTTATAAAGTGGCAGGAAAAAAGAAAATTGCAAGAGTAGCTTTATTGACAGGTTGTGTGCAAAAAGAAATATCTCCGCAAATAAATGAAGCAACAATTCGATTATTAAATAGACATGGGGTTGAGGTAGTCGTTCCAAAAAAAATTCGTTGTTGTGGGTCTTTAAACCACCATCTGGGAAAAGAGGAAGACGCCCATCAAGATTTTAAAAATAATATAAATACTTGGTATGAAGAATATCAAAAAGGAAATTTAGATGCGATTTTGTCAAACACATCTGGTTGTGGAACTACTATGAAAGATTATGGATTTATTTTTCGTGATGATAAAGAGCTCAGTAAAAAAGCTAAGATTATATCTGACTTAACAAGAGATATATCTGAATATATTTTTGATAGTTTAAAATTGAATATAAAATCAAAAGGAAAAAAATATAAAGTTGCTTATCATTCTGCCTGCTCAATGCAACATGGACAAAAAGTTCACACACAGCCAATATCCTTACTTGAGAAAACTGATAATGAAATAATGGAAGTACCAGAAGGACATATATGTTGTGGTTCAGCTGGCACGTACAACATTTTACAATCAAAAATTGCAAAACAACTATTAGAGAAAAAAGTCAATAATATTGAAAGTTTAAATCCTGATTTTATTTCTACAGGAAATATTGGTTGTATTTCTCAAATTTCTCATGGTACTAAAGTCCCTATATTGCATACAATTGAAGTTTTAGATTGGTATACAGGTGGACCAAAACCAGAAATTTTAAAATAGGTAGTTATGAAAAAAGTTTTAATTACAAGACGTTTGATAAGAGAAAGTGAGGACAAAGCATCAAAATTATTTGATGCAAAGTTTAATACTAATGATGAGCTTTACTCTCAAAAAAAAATAATTGAAATGAGTGAAGGATGTGATGGAATATTATCATCATTAACAGAAAAATTAGATTCAGAAACGATTAATCAATTACCAAAGTCTGTAAAAATAATTTCTAATTTTGCAGTTGGATTTGGAAACATTGATCTCGAGGCAGCAAAAAATAGAGGTATAGCTGTTACAAATACACCAGAAGTTTTATCGGATGCTACAGCAGAAATTGGAATTCTGTTAATTTTGGGAGCATGCAGAAGAGCTTCTGAAGGAATTGAGTCTGCCAGAGAAGGTGGCTGGAAATGGTCTGCTGATTATTTAATCGGGAAACAATTAACTGGAACTAGATTGGGAATTTTAGGTATGGGACGAATTGGTCAAAAAATTGCAAAAATTGCAAAATCCTTAGGAATGGTTATTCATTATCATAATCGTTCAAAATTGAGTGAAGATAAAGAACAAGGTGCTATCTATCATGATAGTATCAAAAGTCTTTTTTCAGTTTCTGATGTTTTATCTATTTGTTGTCCAGCTACAAAAGAAACAGAAAATTTAATTAATAAAGAGACAGTTGAGTATTTTCCTAAGGGCGCTGTGATCACTAATGTTGCCCGAGGTGATATAGTTGATGATGAAGCTTTAATTGATGCTCTAAATAGAAGAAAAATTTATGCGGCAGGATTAGATGTTTATAAAAATGAGCCAAATTTAAACCCTGGTTATTTAAAAATTCCAAGTGTTTTTATTTTACCTCATCTTGGTAGCGCCACAAAAGATACTAGAATCGCAATGGGAAATTTAGCAATTGATAATCTTGATGAGTTTTTTAGAACTGGAAACTGTACAAATAAAGTAAATTAAAATGTCTCAATCGATAGCTTTTATTGGTGTCGGCAACATGGGTTGCCCAATGGCTGAAAATTTAATGAAGTCAGGTAAAACGGTGAAAGTTTTTGATGTTTCAAAAAAAATGCTGGATATCGCAATAGATAAAAATCTTGAAACAGTCTCAAATTTAGATGATTTAATTACCACTGATGTTGAAACAGTTATTACTATGCTTCCAGAAGGTAAGCATTCTAAGGAAGTTTATTTAGGAGAAAATGGAATAATAAGCAAAGTTTCAAAAAACTGCTTGCTAATTGATTGTTCAACAATTGACATTCAAACTTCTATTGAGATTGGAAAAAAAGCTTCAGAAATTGGTATTAAAATGATTGATGCCCCAGTTAGTGGTGGAGTAATGGGAGCCCAAAAAGCGACTTTAAATATAATGGTTGGTGGTCCTAAAGAGGCATTTGATAAAGCTCTTCCTTTGTTAAAAATTATGGGAAAAAATATATTTCATGCAGGTGATTTAGGTAGTGGTAATGGCGCCAAGATTTGCAACAATATGGCTTTAGGAATTTCAATGATTGCGGCTTCCGAGTCATTGCTTTTGGCAAAAAGATTAAACATCGATATCAAAAAAGTTCATGAAATTATGAAAAATGCATCAGGTAACAGTTGGCCAATTTCTGTTTATCCACCTTTGCCTGGTTTAATCGATGGTACACCTTCTAATAACAACTATCGTCCAGGTTTCTCTGCAGGAATGATGAATAAAGATCTTAAACTTGCAAACGACTGTGCCAAAAACGTAAATGCAGAAACGCCATTAGGAAAAATGGCTTTAGAAATTTACGATCAATTTTGTAAAGAAGGAAATGATACTAAAGATTTTTCCGCGATTTCAAAAGTAATAGGTGGTAGTGCTTGGGACTATCCTATTGATTAATTTAGTCTTACTGCAAGTGTTTATAAATTGTTGTTCTTGAAACACCTAACTTCCTTGATGCTGCAGAAACATTATTTGTTTCGTTAAATGTTGATCTAATTAAAGCACATTTCTCTCTTTTAATTTTAGTATCTTCACAGTGTTTACATGCAGATGTTTTTTTTTTAGTTTTAGTTTCAATAAACTTATTTTCTTTAAAAATTTGACTTTTAACCATAAAAACGGAGGAACCTAAATGATCAGTAATTTTTAATGTTTTATTGTTTAATAAATCTGATGCAATAGATGAAAATGAGTTAGTAAAAATTTTATTAAAATTTTCATTTTTTAGGTCCACTAATCCATTAAGCATTATTTTTGCATTACTATTTGCTCCTACAATCAAACCATCTCCATTAACGGCTAGTAACCCTACACTTGTTGTTGATAAATATTCTTGTCTAGGATGAAAAGATAGAATTAATTCATTTTCAAACTTTTTTATAAATAACTTAGTTTCAATACTTCTGGTTGCAAGTTTTACTAAAGCCAAAGTATGCTGCTCTCTAGACATATAATCAGTAGACGCATCTATAATTCCAATAGTCTTGCCATCATAATTAATTATTGGACTTGCAAAACAAGATATATTTTCATGGGCTATAAAAAAATGCTCTTTGCCAGAAACTATTGTCGGTTTTTTTAATTCTACAGATAATCCTAAACCATTTGTACCACAAACCTTTTCAGCCCAAATAGATCCAGGTATTACAGTTTTGCCAACATCTGTTTGAAGACAAGTTTTGTCATAAATTGTATCAAGAACTAGACCGTTCTCGTCTGAATATGCTATCATAAAATTGGTACCAGCAATTTGTGAATACAAAAGTTCTAATTCTGGAAGAACTATTTTTCTAAGAGCCTCATTTTTTTCTTTGATCTCTTTTAACTCAATAGATGATATTACGCTATGCTTTGGATCTTTAAATGGATTAAGGCCTTCCGTTATACATCTTGACCAGCTATCTGAAATCTCCTGATCCATATCATAAGATAGCATTCCTCTTTTTTTAAGAATATTTTTATACTCTTTATCAAGCGAAGGTACATTTTGCATATTCGATAGATTAATTAAAATTCTAAGTCACAACAACTAACCACAGGTTGTATTTGTAAACTATTTGAACACTTTAAAGCGACATTGACTCCATCCAAACACGATTTTTTAATAAGGTTTTGAAAATTAAAAGGGAGAAAAAAAAATGAAAGCACAGGTTTTGCATAAATATGACCCAGAAATGAAAGAAAAAGTTTGGGTTACAGGTCAAGAAATGCCAGATCCAAAAATTGAGAAGGCATCAGATGTAATTGTTAAAATTGGTGCTGCAGGAGTTTGCAGAACAGATTTACATATAATTGAAGGAGTATGGAAACATATTCAAGATCCAGATGGAACTTTGCTGCCATGTGTAATGGGACATGAAAATGCAGGATGGGTAGAGGAAG
>CACEFI010000022.1 GCA_902558795.1 uncultured Pelagibacteraceae bacterium
TTGTTTTTTAAAAAAAAAATTATTTTTCACTTAATTTTAATTTATCTTTAATAATCCATAAACAAATCAAAGAGGGGATCACCATTATTGCTGTTAAAATAAAAAATGTACCCCAGTCTCCATTTAACCAATCTACTAAAGCTCCAGAGGATGATGCAAGCGTAGTTCTTCCAGCAGTTCCAATCGATGCAAGTAAAGCATATTGAGTTGCTGTGTAAGTTCTATCAACAAGTAATGAAATAAATGCTACAAAGGCCACTGTTGCAAAAGCTGCAGCAATATCATCAAAAATAACTGCAACAGCAAACAACCATTCTGATTTTCCAGTCCATGCTAGTGCTGTAAATAATAAATTAGTTGCAGCCATTAAAATACCTGCAAGAAACATTGCTTTTAAAACTCCTGATCTAATTACAAATAAACCACCTAATAATGTGAATATTACAGTGGTAATCCATCCTAAAGTTTTTGAATAAATGGCAATATCACCTTTAGAAAATCCTATTTCTTTATAAAAGACTATAGACATACGACCTAAAAATGCCTCTCCAATCTTAAATAAAAATACAAAACCTAAGATGCCTAATGCTATAGAAAACCCATTTTTTTTAAAAAAACTTATTACTGGACCACCAAGTGTACCGCTTATCCAGGCAATTATATTAGTAATAAAATTTTTTGATCCAATTTTACTTTGAATTAATTGGTCAGTTTTCTTTTGATTATCTTTTCTAGAATTTGATTGGGTTTCGTGAACAAACATTAGCCCAATATTCATTAAAATTACTACAATTCCTAAAATCAGAAATGTTGATTGCCAGTAATTAGCTATTCCAATATTTTGAAAATATTCTGCTGTAAATAGAGCAATTACACCACCTAATTTATAACCGCTCCACCAACCAACAACTGCCATTGCAGCACCCGCTGCCATTGATTTGCCCTCATGTTCACCAATTTGTTCAATTCTTAATGCGTCTACAGTTATATCCTGTGTCGCAGAAGCAATTGCAATAATCAAACCTACAGTAATCAGTAGTGCAAGATTTTCTGTTGGATTTATTAAGCTCCAAACAACTAAGCTAATTAAAATTGTAGTTTGCATCAAAACAATCCAGCCACGTCTATGACCAAGTTTTTTTGTAAGGTAAGGAATTTGAAGTCTGTCTATTAGAGGTGCCCAAAGATAATTAAAAGCGTAAACTCCAAATATTAATCCAGCCCATCCTATAGTTGATCTGCTTAAACCTTCTTCCTTTAACCATAAACTTAAACTACTGCCTATTAGAACCCATGGAAAACCAGAGATGGCTCCAAGCAATAAAATTCTTAACATTCTTCTATCAAAATAAACTGAAAAAGTTTCTGACAGAGATTGTTTTTTTATTTCAATCATTTTAGTTTCTCCAAAAAGATGGTAAGAATAATACTAATATTGCAAACAGCTCAAGTCTACCTAAAATCATACCGATTGTTAAAATCCATTTTGAAATATCAGGTAAAGATGAAAAATCTCCATTAGGCCCAATGATAGGACCTAATCCAGGTCCAACATTAGAAATTGAAGTAGCAGCTCCTGATATTGCTGTAATAAAATCAAGACCAGTTAAAGAGAGTAGAGCGGTAAGTACAAAGAAAATTACCAAATAAAAATAGATAAAAGAAATTATTGAAGCAATAAATTTATCATCAACCGAATTTTGATCATATTTAATCACAAATACCCCTTTAGGATAAATAATTTTTTTGAGTTGTATTGCTATAAATGAGTAGAGAATTTGAATTCTAAAAATTTTAATACCACAAGTAGTTGATCCAGCACATCCACCTATAAACATTAGTGCTAAAAATAGAGTGATTGGAAAACTACCCCAACTATCATACTCAGAATTTACATAACCAGTTCCAGTCAAAATAGAAATACTATTAAAAAAAACTGACCTTAAGTTAAAATTTTCAAAATTATTCAAAAGTAAGTACGCAGACAATAATAAAATTGCTGTAGTTATAACTTTAAAAAAAGTTTTGATCTGTACATCTGTTAAAAAAATTTTTTTGTTTCCATTTATAAATTTGATGTAAGCAATAAAGGGCACACTACCTAAAATAATAAATATCATTGAAGCAATCTCTATCGGAATACTATTAAAATAACCAATAGACTGGTTATAATTAGAAAAACCTCCTGTAGCTATTGTGGTCATTGAATGAGTTAAGCTATCAAATTTGCTCATTCCAAATAACCAATAAGTCAATGCACACATGATAGTTAAGCCTGAGTAAATATAGATTAGTCTTAGAGCAATTTCTTTTGACTTTGGAAGTATTTTTTCTGATGAGTCATTACTTGAAATCTTAAACAATTGCATACCACCAACATTCATTATTGGCATTAAAGTTATCGCCATTACAATAATACCAATTCCACCTAGCCATTGTAATATAGCTCTCCATAATAAAATTCCCTTTGGTGTAAATTCTAGATTTGAAATAATAGTTGAACCAGTAGTAGTTATTCCAGACATACTTTCAAAAAATGCATCTGTTACTGAAAGTTCTATTGTTGAAAATATAAAAGGCAAAGAACCAAAAATTGCAATACTGAGCCATGAAAGTGCAGTTAGGAGAAATGCTTGCTGCAAATTTAATTTTTTATCATGATCTAAGTTTGATAAAAAAAATAAAGTTCCAAAAATTATTGTAATGATTGAAGCTCCAAAAAAAGAAGAGTCTATTTCGGAGTAAGCAAATTGAGCGATAATAGGGATGAACATGGATATACCAAGAATTATTTGCAAAATTCCCAGTGTAAAAAAAACAGTTTTATAATTAGACATTTTGAAAGAACATTATTTTATGGTAAATAAATTTCAACTCTATAAGAATTAGTAAAATCACTGATTTAGGATTTTTAGAAGCATAATTCATGATTAAAAAAGAAAATTTAGATAAAACTAGTGCTTGGCCTTTTGTTGAAGCAAAAAAATTACTTAGAGAGAGAAAATCTTTCATAGAAAAAAAAGGTAAAATTACACTTCAAACAGGTTACGGTCCTAGCGGTCTTCCTCATATAGGAACATTTGGTGAAGTTGCAAGAACATCAATGATGGTAAATGCACTAAGGCAATTATCTGATTTTCCAACTGAAATAATAACTTTCTCTGACGATATGGACGGTTTACGAAAAGTACCAGATAATGTTCCCAACCAAGAATTGCTTAATAATAATCTCCATAAACCATTAACCCAAGTTCCAGATCCGTTTGAAAAATTTGGTAGCTTTGGTGAACATAATAATGAGATGTTAAAAAATTTTTTAGATAGTTTTAAATTTGATTATAATTTCCAAAGTTCTACATCACTTTATAAAAGTGGATTTTTTAATCCAACACTAAAGATTATTTTAGAAAATTATGAAGGAATTATGAATATTATAATTCCTACATTAGGCAAAGAACGTCAGCAAACCTACAGTCCTTTTTTACCTATTTGTCCTGAGACAGGACATGTTTTAGAAATTCCCGTTACTGAAATTGATAAAGAAAAATCTAAAATTATTTTTGACAATAAAGGAAAAAAATTAGAGACAAGCATTTTGGATGGAAATTGTAAATTACAATGGAAAGTTGATTGGGCAATGAGATGGTATGCTCTAGATATTGATTTTGAGATGTATGGAAAAGATTTGATAGAAAGTGCAATTTTATCTACAAAAATAATAAATTTATTAGGAAAGAAAAACCCATCTGGATTTGCTTATGAGCTATTTTTAGATGAAAAAGGTGAAAAAATTTCAAAATCAAAAGGTAATGGTATTACAATTGATCAATGGCTGGAATATGCTTCACCAGAGAGCTTATCTTTGTATATGTATCAAAATCCCAAAAGAGCAAAAAAACTATACAAAGAAATAGTTCCTAAGGCTGTTGATGAGTACTTAGACTGTATTGAAAAGTCAAAAAAACAAAATGAACTTCAACTATTGATGAATCCTGTTTGGCATGTTCACAATGGCAATATTCCAAAAGAAGAAATGATAATGACATTTTCAATGTTATTGAATTTAGTCGAAACAAGTAATGCTGACAGCAAGGATTTGCTATGGAAGTTTGTTAAAAAATATAAATCAGATATTTCTGAGGCAAATTTTCCAATCTTTGATGGTTTAGTTGGTTATGCAATAAAATATTTTAATGATGCAATTAAAGCTCAGAAAAAATATAAAACACCAAATCAATCAGAAAAATTAGCTCTTGAAGCTTTAGTTAAAACTCTTGAAAAATGCACAGATGAAATGTCACCAGAGGATATTCAAACATTAATTTATTCAACTGGAAAAGAAAATGGCTATGCTGAAAACCTGAGAGATTGGTTCAAATTGATATATGAAGTAGTTTTTGGAGATGAAAATGGGCCACGAATGGGATTTTTTATAAGCTTTTTTGGTGTAAAAGAAACAACAGAGCTATTAATGAATAAATTAAAATAATGTTTTCTAAAATAAGATCTTTTATATTTAAAGTAGATCCAGAAAAAGCACATACTCTAGCAATTAAGTCGTTAAAACTAAATTTAATTCCAAGCGTATTTGATGAAAATAAAAATGATCCTATTTTTCAATCAACAATTTTTGAAAAAAATATAGATAACCCAATCGGAATGGCAGCAGGATTTGATAAAAATGCCGAGGTATACAATGCATTGTTTAGATTAGGATTTGGATTTGTCGAAGTTGGAACAATTACCCCATTAAAACAATATGGCAATCCAAAGCCAAGAGTTTTTAGACTGGTAGAGGACGAAGCATTAATTAATAGGCTTGGCTTTAACAATCATGGTGCTGAAATTGTAAAAAACCGCATTAAGCGAAACAAAAAATTAGGATTGTTAGGTATTAATATTGGTCCCAATAAGGACTCTAGTGATAGATTAAATGATTATCTAATTGGGTTAAAAACTTTTTATGATGATGCTGATTATATAACAATTAACATTTCGTCACCAAACACTGAAAATTTAAGATCATTTCATGAAGGTAATAAATTACAAGATTTACTAAAATCTATTATGACAGAAAGAAAAAATTTAAAATCGAATGTTCCTATTGCTGTTAAAGTTTCACCAGATATAGATGAAGAACAGGTGGGTAAAATTACTGAAATTCTTTTAGAACACGAAATAAAAGCAATCATTGTTTCAAATACATCAGAAGCTACAAGAGATAAACTTGGCGATATTCAAAGACATCAAAAAGGGGGTTTGTCTGGAAAACCAATTGAGGAAAAATCAAATATTTTAATAAATAAATTTTATAAATTATTAAAAGGAAAAATTAAGATAATAGGTGTTGGTGGAGTTGACTCTGGTCAAGCCGCTTATGATAAATTTATGGCTGGAGCAGATTTTATTCAGCTCTATACAGGAATGGTTTTTAAAGGCCCAAATATTGCTGGAATTATTAAAAAAGACCTAAAAGAATTGTTAATTAGAGATGGAGTTAAAAATTATACTGAAATTATAGGAAATAAAACTCTATCTTAAATGTATTAAACTTGACGCTTTACGCATCTCCCCTTATATAGGCAATATTATTATGTCAAAAAAATGCGAATTAACCGGCAAAATTCCAATGAAAGGTCACAATGTTAGTCATGCTAACAACAAGACTAAAAGAAGATTTTTACCAAACTTAAAAAAAGTAAAATTCACAAGTGAATTAATGAAGAGAAGTTTAAAATTAACAGTGAGTAATTCTGGTGTTAGATCTGTTGATAAAAAAGGTAGCTTTGATGAATTTCTTAAGGCTGTTAAAAATAAAAATTTATCGCCAAGATTAAAGAAATTAAAAAAAAGCATACTAATAAAATCTCCTTATAAGAAAAAGCCTGTAGCTAAATCTGCTTAATGAGCAAACTATTTGTTACCCTGTCAATTTTGATGGGAGTAGTTGTTTTATCTTCTAATTATCTTGTACAATTTCCAATTAATTATTATGGCTTAAGTGAAATTCTTACCTATGGAGCTTTTAGTTATCCAGTAGCTTTTTTAATTACAGATTTAGCCAATAGATTTTATGGTAAATTTGTAGCTAGAAAAATCGTCTATATCGGATTTTTTATAGGCATAATTTTTACACTATTATTCTCAACGGATTTTGCTGATTTAATTTCAATAAGAATTGCAATTGGATCTGGAGTTGCCTTCATCACAGCACAACTACTAGATATCCAAATTTTTGATCGTCTGAGAAAAAGAAAGTGGTTTATTGCACCCTTAACGTCGTCTTTTATTGGCTCAACTGTTGATACTTTTTTATTTTTTTCTATATCATTTTATGGAACAGGAGTTCCTTGGATAACATTATCGTTAGGTGATTTAGCAGTAAAATTTTTTGTATCTTTATTAATGTTGATACCTTTTAAATTTTTACTTAAAATTAGCAAGCCAATTTAAATTTAGTACAAAAACTTATAAGATAAAATTTTGTAAGCTAATTTTGCTACAAGAAAGTTATATGAATTAAAACCTTTTATTGGTGACAATTCATTAATATCAGCACCAACAATTTTAGAATTTTTTGCCGCAATTCTAATAATATTTAAAGTTTCATCCCATAATAATCCACCTGGTTCAGGAGTTCCGGTTGCAGGCATAATACTTGAATCTAATCCATCTACATCAAATGTTAAATAAACCGTTTTGTTTTTTATTAATTTCTTAAACTTATTAAGATTCCATTTGTTTTTATCCTTTGCCCAAAAAATGTTAATTCTAGATGAGTTTTTCTTTAAAAATGGAATTTCACTTTCAGATATATTCCTTATACCAAAAGAAATTAATGAAACATTTGGAAAATCTAAACATCTTTTTATTGCTGAAGCATGTGAAAATTTTTCTCCATTATAACTTTCCCGAAGATCTGCATGAGCATCAAAATGTAGGAGGCATATATCTTTATATTTTTTTACAAAAGGAGCGATACATCCAGGTGTAATTGAGTGTTCACCACCAAAGGTCATAGGGAAAAGTTTTTTATCTAAAATTTCTTTATTAATTTTAGACATTTTAGAGAGTGCCTTTCTTATGTCTTTGTCTATCTTAAAAGGCCTTAAAGTTTTAATACCTATTTTTTTATAAGGCTCACAAAGCAATTCTTCATCATATAGTTCTACTTGATGAGAAGCTTTGATAATTTCTTTGGGTCCATTTTTTGTTCCACCACCATAACTGACAGTTTTTTCAAGACCAAAAGGAACTACTACAACTTTTTCTTTAAAATTGAATTTATTATCAATTCCTAGAAACCCATTTTTATTTGAAAGATATTTCAATTTTTTACTCAAAAATTTTTGTGAAGTTTTTTCTATCTCTATTTTTCCATTCACCTCTGTGATAAGCATCACTCGCAATGATTGGTAAAACACTTGTTGCTTCTGCAAATACCATTTGTTCTTTTGTAATATCAACCTTACCCCAAGAGCTTGCTTCTTTTAAAGTTGAGCTACTACAAGCGCCATCTCTTGAGTCAGCCACCGTTATTTGAACAGCATATTTGTGCATATCAACTTCTTTGCCTAATAATTCGGCACAAATTACTGTATCTTGTATAAAGTTTTTTGGCACACCTCCACCAATCATAAATAGACCTGACCCTTTAGATTTAATTTTAATTTCTGTTAGTTCTCTAAATTCTCTAACTGAGTCTATGGTCATGTGATGTTTTGGATTTTTTTCTTGATGAATTACTAAACCGAAACCAGCGCTAGAGTCTGTAAATGCTGGACAAAAAATTGGCACATTATTATCAAAAGCTGTTTCAATTAAAGAGTCTTTCTTCTTTGAATTTTGCTTTAAATATTTTCCCATTTCATAGATAAATTCTCTAGATGTATAACTTCTTGGTTTTAGACTATCAGCAATATCACAAATAATTTTATCACACATCTGAAGTTCTTCTTCATCAATGTAAGTATCATATATTCTATCTATATAATTATTTCTTAATTCAGTATCATCTTGAAATTGTGAACCTTGGTAATGTTTAAATCCAAGTGCTTCAAAAAAATCCATATCCACTATAGAAGCTCCTGTTGCAACAATTGCATCAACCATATTATATTTAACTAAATCTTTATAAATACTCATACATCCGGCTGCTGAAGTGGAGCCAGCTAAAGTTAAAAATATAGTGCAATCCTTATCTTTAAGCATATCATTATAAATGTTTGCAGCGTTAGCTGTTTCTCTTGATACAAAAGACATTTTTTCCATTGAAGAAATTATTTTTCGAGAGTCGAAAGAAGTAATATCTATGTGTTCAACAGGATTTTTTAAAAAATCTTTTTTACTGTTGTGACCTGGGTTTTTATGATTTGACATTAAGCAACCAAAGTAGCTTTGTTAATGTCTTTGTCATACATTGTCATGATTGGTTTATCTTCAACTTCAAAGATTTCATCTGAGTAATAACCATTAAACTGAGTTCTAAATGTTAAACCATAAGCACCAAGTTGGCCAAGCTCAATGTAATCATTTTCCTTAATGTTATTAGGAAGAAGAAAAGGACCCTTCATATAATCCATACTATCGCAGGTTGGTCCAAAAAAATCAAAAGCAGTTAATTTTTTTGATATAATTTTATTTGTATTATCTTTAATCATTTTAGATGGAAAGACTATATTAGGTGTTCCTGCATCAAACAGAGTTCCGTAAGTACCATCATTTATATAAAGTTTTTGTTTTTTTCTTAAATTTACTCTTACAATTGTAGAGCCACTTTCTGCTACTAGGGCTCTTCCAGGCTCACAAATAATTTCAGGTAACTTTTCAAGCTTTAAGTTCTCTAATCCTTTTTTAATTTCACTAAAATAGCTATCCATTGATTGAGGTATCAAGTCAGGATAAATTGTTGGAAATCCTCCACCAACATTAATGTAATCAGGTAAAATTTTTGTTTTTTTGATTATATTTCCAATTTCATTAATACCTTTTGAGTATGAAATTGGATGCATACATTGTGAGCCAACATGAAAGCTTAGACCAATTTTTTTTGCATGTTGTTTAACCAACCTTAATAGTCCTGCTGCTTCTGAGTTTAATGCACCAAATTTTTTAGATAAATCTATTTCAGCATGTTCATTAGAGACTGCAACTCTTACAAATAATTCTAAATCTTTTGCGTTATTTGTACTTTCAATTATTTTTATTAACTCATCTTTAGTGTCTAGCGAAAATGTTTTAACTCCATAATTAAAATAAGCCTCTTTAATACTTTCTCTACTTTTCACTGTATGCATATAAGAACATTTTGCTGTTTGGCTAAAATTTCTTATACTTTTAATTTCTTCTATGGAAGCAACATCAAATTGATCTACACCGCTATCTATAACAGTTTGAATTACAGCTGGATGTGGATTTGTTTTTACCGCGTAAAGAATTTTACCCGGGAAGTTATTAAGGAAATATTTTGTCGCAGATCGAATAGAATTCTTTCTAATACAATAAATCGGTTTTTCAGGTTTCAGTTGACTAATTAGTTGTTCAACTGATTTAAATTTTTGCATTTAAAATGCCTCCAAAAAAAATTTAATAAAAAAAAGCTTTTTATTGCTAAAAAACTTTAAAATTTCCTCCTATTAAGCCTATAGATTAATAATGTAAAGCAAATAATAGGTATTGAATTATGTGAGCTAATCACCATATGTCAGTCATGAAAGAACAAGTAGTCCTCAAAAATATCAACGATTTTGAGAATAAATCTCTACTTATAGTTGATGATGATAATCCATTCCGAGAGAGATTAGCCAGAGCAATGGAGAAAAAAGGTTTCGAGGTTACTCAAGCAGAAAGTGTAAAAAAAGGAGTAGAGACAGTTAAAGCAAAGAAACCAGGTTTTGCAGTTGTAGACTTAAGGCTTGGAGATGGCAACGGACTAGAGGTTGTAAAAGAAATCCAGACTACGAACAGCAATAGTAGAATAATTATGTTAACAGGTTATGGAAATATTCCAACTGCAGTAGCAGCTATTAAAGAGGGTGCTATAGATTATCTTGCTAAACCTGCTGATGCAGAAGATGTTGAAAAAGCTTTGCTTGCAGATCCTGCAAAAAAAGCAGCTCCTCCAGAAAATCCAATGTCGGCAGATAGAGTAAAATGGGAGCATATCCATAGAGTATTTGAGCTATGTAATAGAAATGTCTCAGAAACTGCAAGAAGACTAAAAATGCATCGAAGAACTCTTCAAAGAATTCTCTCTAAAAGATCACCTAGATAATATCTCTAATTTTTAAAATTTGCTTTGTTACTAAAGCTAAAAGCACAACTTTAAAAGCTTCTGCTAATAGAAATGGTTGGGCACCTAAAGCTATAATTGGCTTATCCCACCCAATTAGAGTTCCCAACCATAGTAATCCAAATATATAAATAGTAGAGGTTGCCACTATAAGTTTAGCTAAAACCATCAAAAAACTATCTTTATTATTAACTTTAGAAGCTAAATATCCTGCAGTTAAAAAACCTATCAAATAGCCCATAGTTGGACCTGTAAAATAAACTAATCCAACACCCTTTTCAGGAGAATTTGAAAAAACTGGTAAACCTAAAATTCCTTCAAACAAATATAAACCTATACTTGCAAAACCTATTTTATTTCCAAGACTAACACCTAAAAATAGAACTACAAATGTTTGCATAGTCATTGGAACTGGATAAAAAGGTATTTTAATTTTGGCTGATATAGTTAGCGCTATAGATCCAAGTATTATTGCTAAAACTGATTTTATTAATTTTGTTTGTGATATATTTTTAGTTAGCTCCATGAACAAATGATACTATCAAACTTTAAAATAATCTAGACATAATTAACTATCTTAAAAAAAATAAATTTTTTTATATACAGATTTTAATACGACTGTAATATTTAATGATATTTTAATGGATAAAA
>CACEFI010000023.1 GCA_902558795.1 uncultured Pelagibacteraceae bacterium
GTTGCCGGTTATAAAAAAAGAAAATCAGATGAACTTTTATAAGTGGTCAAATAGAGACCCATTAAAAATAAATAAATTTGGTATTCCTGAACCAGTATCAACTCAAATTATTTATCCAGATATTTTGCTGGTTCCATTAGTGGCTTATGATAGTAATTTAAATAGATTAGGCTATGGAGGTGGTTTTTATGACCGGTATATTGAAAAAATTGAAAAAATAAAAAAGGTTATAAAAATTGGTTTAGCTTTTTCATTTCAGAAAATTTCATCTATTCCAATAAATCAATATGATAAAAGATTAGATTTTATAGTTACAGAAAAAGAAATTTTAAGATGAAAATATTATTTTTAGGTGATGTGGTTGGAATTTCAGGTTGTTCAAAATTAATGAATAATTTGAAGAATGAAATCAAATCAAATAAAATAGATTTTGTAATTGTAAATGGAGAAAATGCAGCCTCTCAAGGTGTTGGTTTAACACAAGAAATTTGTATTAATTTTTTTAATTGTGGAGTTGATGTAATTACAACAGGCAATCATGTGTGGGATCAAAAAGAAATTATGGAGTATATAGATAAAGAGGAGCGATTATTACGTCCAAAAAATCTTTTTGAACCAGCTCCAGGAAGAGGATTTAATATTTATAATACTAAAGAGAATATTAAAATTGGAGTTCTTAATTTAATGGGAAATGTTTTCATGAAAAAATGTGATGATGTTTTTGAAATTTCAGAAAAATTTATGAAACAATATAAGTTAAAAGATGACTATGATTTGCTTGTAGTTGATTTTCATGGTGAAATAACAAGTGAGAAAAATGCAATAGGCTACTATTTTGATGGTAAAGCCTCTTTAGTTGTAGGAACACACACACATATCCCTACTAATGATGCAAGAATACTAACAGGTGGCACAGGATATCAGACTGATGCTGGTATGTGTGGTGATTACAATTCAGTTATTGGTATGAATGCAGAAAATTCACTAAACAGATTTTTAAAAAAAAACTCAGTAAAACATTTTCCATCTATTGGTGAAGCTACTTTGTGTGGCGTTATAGTAGAATGTGATATACAAACTGGATTGGCTACTAATATTGAAAGTTATGTATTTGGAGCTCAATTAAAAAATACACACTAAATTTATGGCAGGACACTCACATTGGGCAGGAATTAAACATAAAAAAGGAAAAGCTGATAAGCAGAGATCAAAAATATTTTCTAAATTATCAAAAGAAATTACAGTAGCAGCAAAACTTGGGGATAAAGACCCTGCTATGAATCCAAGATTAAGATCTGCTATTCAGGCGGCAAGATCTGCTAATATGCCAAAAGATAATATTGAAAGAGCAATCGATAAATCCTCTGCAGCAACAGGTGTTAATTTTGAAAATCTTAGATATGAAGGATTTGGCCCAGACAAAATTGCAGTAATTGTAGAAACTTTAACTGACAATAAAAATAGAACTGCATCAAATATAAGAACTATATTTCAGAAAAGTGGTGGCAGTTTGGGAACGCAGGGATCTGCATCACATAATTTCAATCAATTAGGAATTATCAAAATTGATAAACAAGAAATTTCTGATGAAAAAATTTTTGAACTTGCTATTGATTCTGGAGCTGATGAATGTATCTCTCACGATGAATTTCATGAAATTCAATGTCCTATGAGTGAAATTTATAATGTAAAAAAAAAACTAGAAACAGTAGTTGCAAATTTTATTTCAACAGAGATAGAATGGATTGCACTTAATAATGCCAATGTTGTTAAAGACAAGCAAGAAACTGTTATTGAATTTTTAGAGTCATTAGAAGATGACGATGATGTTCAAAATGTTTTTTCGAACGCAAACTTTCAGAACAATTAATGCTTATAATTGGAATTGACCCAGGTATTTCAGGATCAATATGTTTCTTCAAAGATGGAAAAATAATTGATGTGGTAGAAATGCCAACAATGACGGAAGGTAAAAAAAATAAAAAACAAGTCAATGGTTCTCAAATTTTTAATGAAATATCTGCTAGAATAAATAGACTAGATAATAAAGACATCAAAGTAGTTGTTGAGCAAGTATCAGCAATGCCTGGCCAAGGTGTAACAAGTATGTTTAATTTTGGTCAATCATTTGGAATTTTAAAAGGGATATGTTCTGCAATGCAATTACCAATTTATTTTGTGAGACCTGCAAAATGGAAAAAATACTTTAATCTTATTAATTCTGAAAAAGACGCTAGTAGAACAAAAGCAATTGAGATTTTTCCATATTTTTCAAGTCATTTATCTCGAAAAAAAGATTCAAATAAAGCTGACGCTATTTTGATAGCTAGTTTTTATTACGAAACTTACAAAATTGAAGAATAGATAGAGATATTAAGACAAATTCATGACACATTTAAGTGTGATGAGTGGGTATGGAAGCCGATATTACATCACAAGCAGTAGGATTAGGTGCGAATACTGATTTTTCTTTAATGAGCCTATTTTTGAGGGCAGATATAATCGTAAAATCAGTGATGATAATTTTGATAGTTTGCTCGATCTATTCATGGGCGGTAATAATTGAGAAAGTTAGATTATTCAAAAAAATCAATAAATCATCAGAGGAGTTTGAGGAAAAATTTTGGAACTCCAAATCAGCAGAAACATTTTATAATAGTTTGCCAGCTAAAGTTGATGATCCGATGGCTATAGTTTTTCAGGATGCTATGGAAAGTTTGCTCAAAAAAAAAACTAAAAATAACTTAAGTGAGAAAATGAGCACTTTTTTAGAGGTTGGGATTGAAAAACAGATGTCTAAAATTGATAAAGGTTTTACCTTTCTAGCAACAGTTGGATCTACAGCACCCTTCATTGGTTTATTTGGTACAGTTTGGGGTATAATGAATTCATTTCAATCTATTGCGATTTCAAGAAATACAAGTTTGGCAATTGTAGCCCCTGGTATAGCAGAAGCATTATTCGCCACCGCATTAGGTTTGTTAGCCGCAATCCCTGCCGTAGTTGCATATAATAAGTTTAATACTGACTCACAAAAGTATTCTCAAAAATTAGAAAATTTTTCAAAAAGATTTTTAACAATAATTTAAATGGCATTTAAATTAAATCGTTCATCAAAAGAACCTATGAGTGAAATTAATGTTACTCCATTTGTAGATGTAATGTTGGTTCTTCTTATCATTTTTATGGTTACGGC
Source organism: uncultured Pelagibacteraceae bacterium (assembly GCA_902558795.1). Classification (GTDB taxonomy): domain Bacteria; phylum Pseudomonadota; class Alphaproteobacteria; order Pelagibacterales; family Pelagibacteraceae; genus Pelagibacter. The sequence continues at coordinate 3,197 of CACEFI010000023.1, forward strand.
TCCATTGTTAACTGTTGGAGTACAGGTAGATTTACCAGAAAGTTCAGCAGACTCTCTTCCAGAAGAAGCTGAACCATTAACGCTATCAATAAATGCAAAAGGTGAAATTTTTATTCAAGAAGCGAAAGTGGAATATGACGGTATTATTGCTAAAGTCTTGGCAGTTTCTAAAAATAGGACAGATACAAGAATTTATGTACGTGGTGACAAAACTATTAATTATGGAAGAGTACTTGAAATAATGGGTTTATTATCAGGCTCTGGTTTTACTAAAGTTGCATTAATATCCGAACCATTGAAGCAAAGGTAATTTAAGTGAATAGAAGCTTGATTATTTCTTCTGTTTTACACGGTGCTTTAATTTTTATCACAGCTATGAGTTTACCTTTTTTAGCAAAAAAACCACTTGATATTCCACCAGTAGTCTCAGTTGAACTTATACAGATTGCAGAAAAGACAAATATACCATTTGCTCCAAAAGCGAAAAAAATAATTGAAAAAAAAAAGAAAAAAAAAATAAAAGAAAAAGAAAAAAAATTAGTATCAGAGCAAGCACCTCCAAAAAAAGTTAAAAAAACTAAAACTAAAACTGTTGTTTCATTAGATGAAAAAAAAGAAAAAATTGAAAATCAAACTCCGGAAGCAGTTCCATTACCAGATAAAACAGTAAAGAAAATTGAGACAAAAAAAGAAAAAAAACAAAACCCAGACAAATTAGACAAGGAAGTAAAACAGGTTTCAGAGTTTGAAAAAAAAGAATTGGTTGACCTTGATAATATTGCAAAATTAATTGACAAAGCAAAAGAGGACACAACACAAGTAATTAAAAAAAACAACAATATTACCCAAGATCAAGATAAGAAAGTTATAACATCAGGACTATCTCTAAGTGAAGAAGATGCTTTAAAAGCTCAAATTTTTGGATGTTGGAGTATTCCGCTTGGATTACCTTATAATGAAGATTTATTAGTAAGAATAAAATTAATGCTTGAGCCTGATGGATCTGTAGTAAAAACTGAAATTTTAGATCATGCTAGAATGAATAAACCAGGCCAGGGCTTCTATAAAGTGTTAGCTGAAAGTGCATTAAGAGCTGTAAAATTATGTCAACCATTAAGAGTCCCAACCTCAGGCTATGAAAGATGGAAGGAATTACAATTAAATTTTGATGCAAGAGAGATGTTAGAAGGTTAAGATAAAGAAATGAAAAAAAATTTTTTAATTTTATTTTTAATAACCTTTTTTCCACTGAAGGTTTTAGCTTTAATTGAGGTTGATATTACAAGAGGAAATTTAAATCCACTTCCATTAGCAGTTTCACCTTTATCTATTGATGATAAATCTAAAAAAAGCTTCGAAAAAATTCTTAGAAAAGAAAATATTGGATCTGAAATTTCTACTATAGTTGAAAATAATTTGAAGACATCAGGTTTATTTAACCCATTGAGCAAAGAAGCATTTTTGCAAGCTCCAGATATTGCTAATTTAAAACCTAGATTTGAAGATTGGAATTTAATTAAAGCTCAAGCACTTATAACTGGAAAAGTGACATATGTTGATGAAAAATTGAGAGTTGAATTCAGATTGTGGGATATCTTAGCAGCTAAAGAAATGATGGCATTAGCATTCACAACTGTGCCAAGTAATTGGAGAAGAGTAGGACACATTATATCAGATAAAGTCTACGAAAGATTGACAGGGGAAAAAGGATATTTTGATACAAGAATAATTTATGTTGCTGAAGAAGGTCCAAAAACTCAACGAAAAAAAAGATTGGCAATTATGGACCAAGATGGTGCTAATAATAAATTTTTGACTCTTGGAAATGAACTTGTATTAACTCCAAGATTTAATCCTACAAGTCAAATGGTTACATATTTGTCGTACTTTAAAAATTTACCAAGAGTATATTTGTTAGATATTGAAACAGGAACTCAAGAGGTTGTGGGCGATTTTCCTGGAATGACATTTGCACCAAGATTTTCTCCTGACGGTAAAAAAATAATAATGAGTTTAGCTAAAGATGGAAAATCTGATATCTACACAATGGATTTAGAGAATAGACTTGTTGAAAAAATTACAAATCATCCTTCGATTGATACTTCACCATCTTATTCTCCAAATGGAAAATTTATTGCTTTTAATTCTGATAGAAGCGGATACCAACAGATTTATATTATGAAAAGTGATGGTAGTAATGTTAAAAGAATTTCATTTGGAAATGGTATTTACGGAACTCCAGTTTGGTCTCCTAGAGGAGATTTAATAGCTTTTACTAAATTACATAAAGGTAAATTTTATATTGGAGTAATGAGAACAGATGGTAAAGGTGAAAGATTGCTCACTGAAAATTATTACCAGGAAGCACCATCCTGGTCTCCGAATGGAAGGGTTTTAATTTTTTATAGAGAAACAAAAACTAACGCAAAAGGTGAGGGATTTTCAGCTAAGTTATGGTCAATAGATTTAACTGGCTATAATGAACGATTAGTTGAAACTCAAACCGATGCTTCTGACCCATCATGGTCATCTTTATTGAGTAATTAAGTTAAAAAACTTGATTTTTTAACTTGAAACCTCTAATTAGTTGTGAAAAACTATGAAATTGAAATTAGCAGCAAGGAGCAATTTAATGATATTAAGCAAAATTTATAAAAACACACTTTTAATATTAGCGGCATGTCTTGTGTTAACTGCATGTGCAACAAAAAAAGAAGTTGCAATAGATAAAATACAGGGTCAGATGCAAGGTGATGTTTATACAGGGACAGATTCAGTTGAATATTTAGCTGATGGTGTTCCAGATAGAGTTTTCTTTGCAACAAATGAAACTATTTTAACAACAGCTTCAAGAGAAACTTTAAGAGCTCAAGCAGCTTGGTTAAGAAAGAACTCTAGCATCAATGTAGTACTTGAAGGACACGCTGATGAAAGAGGAACAAGAGAATATAACTTGGCACTTGGAGAAAGAAGAGCAAATTCTGCAAAAGATTATTTGATGACTTATGGGATTTCTTCAGACAGAATTTCAGTATTAAGTTATGGTAAAGAAAGACCAGTGGATGCTGGTTCCAACCCATTAGCTTGGTCAAAAAACAGAAGATCTGTTACTGTTAAAGCAAATTAGAAAATTAAATTTAAAGACCCTAAAGCTTAAAGTTTTAGGGTCTTTTTTTTGCCATTTTTATAACCATAAATCTAAATAGAAATGCGTTTTATATTAAAAGTAATATTACTAATTTTATTTAATTTAAGTTTTTTACAGAATTCTTTTTCAGACAATCATAATATTTATGAAACTTTAGAGATTATAAAGAATGATCTTAAAACTCTTGAAAGAGCAGTTTATTCTGGCTCAATTGAGATCGAAAATTCATCAAATGAACAGTCCTCTGTCGAGATAGATGGTAATTCAGAGGATGTATTAACTAGGCATTTATTAAAATTATCTGAAGTGGAAGACCAATTTAGACAATTAACTAATAAATTTGAAGAAATAAATTTTAAGCTTGATAAATTATCAAACAGATTGTCAAAAATTCAAGCTGATAATCAGATAAGATTTCAGGATATAGAGACTGTAATAAGTTCAGGCGAGATTACCACTAAATTATCTTCAAAACCAAAGACAGATACAAAAAGTGAAATATTACCTGGGAGTTCTCAGCCACAAGATCTTGGCTCGATATCATATAAAGATACTGAAACATCTGAAACATCACAGCAAATTCAATCTGTAGATACCACCGCGACTGTTGTGACAGAAACTTTTCAAGCTGAAGAAAAAATATTACCGCAAGATTTGTCTCCAAAAAAACAGTATGAATTTGCAACAAGTTTTCTAAAAGTCGGTGATTATAGTACAGCTGAAAGAGCTTTTAGAGAATTTGTGCTTGATAATAGTGAACATGATTTAGCTGGTAGTGCTCAGTATTGGTATGCTGAAACATTTAGAATTAGACAGCTTTATACTGATGCTGCATCAGCATATCTAGAAGGCTATCAAAAATACCCAAAGGGAAATAAAGCTCCTATAAATCTTTTAAAACTTGGTGTATCAATGGTACAAATTGGAGAAAAAGATCAAGGGTGTAAAATGATAAATGGTGTAGAGTTACAATATCCTAAGGCCAACCAATCAGTAATTCAAAAAGCAAAATATGAGTCTAAAAAGTTTGAATGTATCAAAGAAGACTCATAAGTTTTTATTAGATAAATTAAAAGATAGACGAATTTTTCAAATCTATAAAAAATTTGAAAGTAACTTGCCTATTGAAAAAAAATTTATTGTAGCTGTTTCGGGTGGTCCAGATAGTCTTGCTTTATCATTTTTAGCAAAAATTTATTCAATCAAAAAATCTTTAGATATTAAATATTATATAGTTGATCACAGATTGAGAAAAAATTCTACATTAGAAGCCAAATTAGTTCAAAAAAAATTAAAAAACTTTTCAGTAAAACTAAATATTTTAACTTGGAAGGGAAAAAAACCTAGAAAAAATATTCAGTCCGTTGCTAGAGAAAAAAGATACGAGTTGTTAACCGATGTGGCGAAAAAATTTGGAATACAAAATATTTTACTAGGTCACCACTTAGATGATTTATTTGAAAATTTTTTTATAAGAATTTTAAGAGGCAGTGGTCTAAAGGGATTAATTTCACTAGATAAAGAGACGCGTGAAAATCAGATTAAATTGATTAGACCTTTAATCAAAATAGATAAAAAGGATCTGATATATATAAGTAATTATATTTTTGGATCCTATATTAAAGATCCCTCAAATGAAGATGATAATTTTAAAAGAGTGAAAGTAAGAAATTTTTTAAAACAATTAAGTTTAGAGGGCTTTGATAGAAAAAAGTTTTTTTTAACAATTAAAAATCTAAAATTTGCAAATGAGAATATAGAGTTCTACACTAAAAAAAACTTAAAGGACAATGTAACAATTTTAGGTCAAAAAAATAATATTATTCTAAAAGAAATTTTTTTTTCTCAGTCAAATGAAGTTGTATTCAGGTCTTTAACTGAGGTAATTAAAATTGTAGGTAGGAAGTATTATGCTGTCAGAGGAAAAAAAATTGATAAAGTTATCGACTTAATTAATACTAAATCTTCATTTAAAGTTACTTTAGGAGGTTGCATTATTAAAAAGGTTAATGAAACCGTAATTTTGTCAAAAGAGTAACAAAATTTATTTAATTAATGATATTTTGTCACTTGTTTAACTTACAATAATTATTATCTTAACACTATGAATTTAAAGAATTTAGCGATGTGGGGAATTATTGTTTTCCTGACTATTGGTCTCTATAACATGTTTAAAAACCCTCAATCAAATATTAGAGGGGGCAATCAAATAATCTTTTCTGAATTTTTAACCTCTGTTGAAAATGGAGAAGTTTTAAAAGTTGAGATCCAAGGAAATAACATAAAGGGTGTGTTTTCAAATGGTAATTCATTTTCAACTTACTCTCCTAATGACCCAAATTTAATTGAAAAATTATCAGACAAGGGGGTAAGTATTTCTGCTTCACCTCTAGAAGAAAAAATGCCTTCATTATTTGGAGTGCTTTTATCTTGGTTCCCCATGTTACTTCTAATAGCTGTTTGGATTTTCTTTATGAGACAAATGCAAGGCGGTAAAGGTGGCGCTATGGGATTTGGAAAATCTAAGGCTAAAATGATGAATGAGCTTAAAGGAAAAGTCACATTTAATGATGTAGCTGGTGTTGAAGAAGCTAAAGAAGAAGTAGAAGAGATTGTAGAATTTTTAAAAGATCCAAAAAAGTTTAGTAGATTGGGTGGAAAAATTCCTAGAGGAGCTCTATTGGTTGGACCTCCAGGAACTGGTAAAACATTACTTGCAAGAGCAATTGCAGGTGAAGCAGGAGTTCCTTTTTTTACTATTTCAGGTTCAGATTTTGTGGAGATGTTCGTTGGTGTTGGTGCTTCAAGAGTTAGAGACATGTTTGAACAAGGTAAAAAAAATTCACCATGTATAATTTTTATAGATGAAATAGATGCAGTTGGACGTAGTAGAGGCGCAGGTTTAGGTGGTGGAAATGATGAACGAGAACAAACTTTAAACCAATTATTGGTTGAAATGGATGGATTTGATACTAACGAAGGTGTAATTATTATAGCCGCAACTAACAGACCTGATGTACTTGATCCAGCATTATTACGACCAGGAAGATTTGACAGGCAAGTAGTTGTTTCGAATCCAGATATAATAGGAAGAGAAAAAATCCTAAAAGTTCATGTTAAAAAAATTAAGATGGCACCAGATGTTAATTTAAGAACTATAGCAAGAGGGACACCTGGATTTTCAGGTGCTGATTTAGCTAATTTAGTTAATGAGTCAGCTTTATTAGCTGCAAGAAAAAATAAAAGAATAGTGACTTTAATTGAATTTGAAGAAGCTAAAGACAAAGTGATGATGGGATCAGAGAGACGATCAATGGTGATGACAGAAGAAGAAAAGAAATTAACAGCATACCATGAGGGAGGACATGCCTTAGTTTCATTTAATATGCCAAGCTATGATCCAATTCATAAAGCAACAATTATTCCAAGAGGTAGAGCTTTGGGAATGGTTATGAATTTACCTGAAAGAGACAAGCATGGATATTCAATAAAATATCTAAAAGCCAGAATGGCTGTATGCTTTGGTGGTAGGGTTGCAGAAGAATTGATTTTTGGAAAAGATAATATTTCAACAGGTGCAGGAGGTGGTAGTGGATCAGATATTAATCAAGCCACACAACTCGCTAGAGCTATGGTGACAAAATATGGAATGAGTGAAGAAATGGGACCTATAGAATATGGTGAAAACCAAGAAGAAGTGTTTTTGGGAAGATCAGTTACACAAACGCAATCTGTTTCAGAGGAAGTGGCTCAAAAGATAGATAAAGAGATTAGAAAGTTAGTTGATGAAGGCTACAATCAGGCTACCAAAATATTAACTGAAAAAATTGATGACTTACATAAAATCGCCAAAGCTCTTATTACTTATGAGACTTTAACAGGTGATGAAATTGAAAATATAATTAATAAAAATGTATACCCAAAAGATAAGGTAGTTGAAAAACCAGAAGAAAATGACGATCAAAGTTCTGCCTTAGGTGCAATGGGCTTAAAACCAAAAATAGTTCATT
>CACEFI010000024.1 GCA_902558795.1 uncultured Pelagibacteraceae bacterium
GTAACAATAGATTTGATACAAACTACAGTTTGTAAATTTTTTAAAATTAGTAAAAATGAAATGTTGTCTTCAAGAAGATCCAGATATTTAGTAAGACCTAGACAAACTGCTATATATTTAACTAAAATTTTAACATCTAAATCTTTACCTGAAATTGGGAGAGAGTTTTCTAATAGAGACCATACTACCATAATACACTCAGTTAAAACTATTGAGAAAATTAAAGAAAAAGACCCTGAAATGGTGGATAATATTAATAAACTTAAAAATCAGATATTATATAATAATAAAGATAATGAAATTTAACGTAAACCAACAAGACCTTCAGCAAGCACTTAATTATTGTCAAGGTGTAATTGAAAAAAGAAGTACGCTTCCAATACTGTCTAATATTTTATTAGACGCAAGTAATTCTAAATTAACAATAACAGCTACCGATTTAGATTTAATATTTATTCATCAAATAAATAATGTTGAAGTTTTAGAAGAAGGTAGAACAACAACAACCTCTTCGATTATGTATGACATTATTAGAAAATTTTCGTCAGGTAAAAAAATAAATTTATCCTTAACAGATATAAGCAAATTACAAGTTGAGTCTGAAAAATCAATTTTTAATTTAAATTGTATTAGCGCAACAGAGTTTCCACTTACAGATGAAAACTTTAATCAAAATGAATTTGTAATTAAATCTAAGCAGCTGCTAAAACTATTAAATAAATGTAAATTTTCTGTTTCAAATGATGAAACAAGACACTATTTAAGTGGAATTTACTTTCATCAGACTGAGGTTGACGATAAGAATCATTTAACTGCTGTGGCAACTGATAGTCATCGAATGTCTATTTCAAAAATTAGGTTAGATCAAAAAATTGATTTTGATCCAATCATATTACCTAAAAAAACTATTTTTCAACTATGTTCATTATTAGAAAACTATGATGGAGATGTTAAAGTATCTAATATCAAATCAAAAATTAAATTTGAATTAAATAACAGTATTTTAATATCAAAACTTATTGATGGTAAATTTCCTAATTATATTCAAGTAATACCAAAAAATAATCAAAAAAAACTAGAAATAGATTTAAAATTATTTTTAAATTCTGTTGATAGAGTTGCTTCAGTTTCTCTAGATAAGAAAGATGGAGTAAAGTTTAATTTATCAAAAGATACATTGGATCTTTCAGTTAACAATACAAATAGTGGTGATGGTAAAGAGACGTTAAATGTTAAATTTGACCACGATTTAGAAATAAGTTTTAATTCAAGATACCTAATTGATGTTGCTTCACAATTAGACGGAGAAAGAGTTGAGATATTTTTTAATGACACTGGCTCACCTGCTTTAATTAAAGACCCAGGAGATTTTGATAGTATTTTTGTAGTGATGCCTATGAAGGGCTAATTTAATAGATTTAGCTCTGTATAAATATTATTTTCTAAAATCTTTATAAACTCATCTTTTGAGTGACCTGCTATTATAGGTTTTAAAATTGAAATAGTTATTATTTTATTGCTTTTCTTTAGACCTTTTTTTGGCCAAACATATCCAGAGTTAATAGCAATTGGTTGGCAAGAAATTTTTAACTCTTCATAAATTCTTGAAGCGCCTTTTTTAAAAGGAGGTCTTTCATCTGGTAAAACTCTCGTGCCTTGCGGAAATATAATGAGCGGTCTATCTGAGTCTTTAATTATTTTTGATATATCTTGAAAAAATCCCAGGTTATCTTTAGTAACTTTATTTCTTTTAATTGATATTGAGCCAATTTTTTTAAGATACCAACCGAAAATTGGAATTGATAGTAATTCTTTTTTTAAAATAAAAACAGGCGAATTAAAAATAGTTTGAAGATAAAAGGTTTCGAACATTGATTGATGAGATGCAGCAATAAAGAACTTCTCATTATTTAAAATATTTTCTCTACCTTTAATTATTATTTTAGTAGATAAAAAAATTTTTAGACAAAAACTTGTCCAATAACCCATTAATTTACCACCAAATAAAACAACTTTTTGAGGTAGAAAAAAAGCTGGTAAAAAAAATAAGGAAATAATTATTATTCCAGTAAAAAAGAAAATTGAAAATATAAAGTTTCTAATCATTATTATCAAAAGCTACATTAAGTCAGTATGCTTTTGTCTTTTTTTAATAACTCTAATTTTTGATCCTTTAATCAATAGTTCTACTGGTTTAGGTCTTAAATTATAATTTGAACTTAGAGACATTCCATATGCACCCACATCACACATAACAATAATATCTTTTTCTTTTAATTTTTGAAATTTTTTTAATGAAATAAATTTATCCGTACTTTCGCAAATAGGACCTACAAATTCATATGTTTTTTTTGAAACTTGATTTCTTTTTATCGAAGGTAATGTTTTGTGATTAGCTCCATATAAAGCGGGTCTCATCAGGTCATTCATAGCTGCATCTAGTATAACAAAATCTTTTTTATCATTCTCTTTAATATAAATAACTTTAGAGATCAAAATACCTACATCTCCAACTATAGATCTTCCTGGTTCAAAAATTATTTTTGATGAGTGTTTTTTTAAAAATTTTTTAATAGCTATATTGTATTTAGAGTAATTAAGTTTTTTACTATTATCATCATAGGAAATTCCCATGCCCCCACCTAAATCAATAAACTTAAACTTATGTCTAGTTTTTTCAATTATTTTATCAACTACATTAAGCATTTTCTCATAGGGTTTATGGTCTAGTATTTGACTTCCAATATGAACACTTAAACATTCCAAATTAATATTTTTAGAATTTTGGCAAAAACTTATAAGCTCTAAAAATGTTTTTTCATTGATGCCAAATTTATTTTCTTTTTTTCCAGTTGAAATTTGGCTTAAAGTTTTTGCGTCTGTATTAGGATTTAATCTAATACCAATTTGAACTTTCTTTTTCTTAAGTCTAGCTATTCTATCGATTTCTTTTATTTCACTTTTAGATTCTGCATTTATTAATAATATTTTTTTATCAATGGCATAACTTATTTCTTTTGATGTTTTGCCGACACCTGAAAAAACAATTTTTTTTGGATTAATACCAGCCTTAAGTGCCATCATGAGTTCGCCCATTGACACAACATCTGCTCCTAAACCAAATTTTTGAATTTCTCTAATTAAATTTAAGTTTGTATTAGATTTGACTGCAAAACAAATTAAAGGTGAAAATGATTTAAAGTTTTTTTTGAAATTATTAATATTTTGTCTTAATTGGGTGTAAGAATAGCAATAAGTCGGAGTATCAAATTTTTTAGCAATGTCCTCTATCGATATTTTATCAATCGTCAGTTTTTTTTTGATATATTTCATTAAGCCTTATTTTTAAAGATTATTATCTTTTCAGCTTTTTGTTTTGGATCTTTATATTCCGGGTCTCCTTTTTTTCCACAAGAGACTAGCAAGCAACAAATTAGAAAAATAAAGCTAATTTTTTTAATCATTTTTGTTTCTTATATTTCATTATCATTTTTTTGATGTTATCAAAAGCTGTTCCTCCATAGGATTTTTTTGAATTTACAGAATTCTTTAAATCAAACACTTTTAAAACATCACTATTTAATTTTGGCTCAATTTTTTTTAATTCTTCCAAGCTTAATTCATCAAGTCTTTTCTTTTTCTTTTCAGCTAAATTAACAACAGCAGCTGTTTTCTGATAAGCCTTTCTAAAGGACATTGAGTGATTTTTTACAAGATAGTCTGCTAAATCTGTTGCAGTAATATAGCCTGAGTGTGCAAGCTTAATCATTTTTTTTTTATTAGGGCTAGAATTTTTAAGTATTTCATCAAAAATTTTGAGACAGTTAATTAAAGTATCATTTGATTTAAAGACAATTTCTTTATCATCTTGAAGATCTTTAAAGTAAGATAGTGGCAGACCTTTTAAAATTGTGAGCATAGAAAATAAGTTTCCGTAGCTACTTCCAGATTTTCCTCTCAAATATTCCAATAAATCAGGATTTTTCTTTTGAGGCATTATTGATGAGCCCGTTACAACTTTATCAGAAAGATTTATTAGATTAAAACCATCTGAACTCCATATTATAAGCTCTTCTGAAATTCTTGAAATATGCATTGAACAAACAGAAACACCATATAAAAAATCTAAGACAAAATCTCTATCAGAAACAGTATCTATTGAATTATTCGTTGGTTTTTTAAACCCAAGTTTTTTGGTTGTATAATCTCTATCAATATTGAAAGAGGTTCCTGTTAGTGCAGCTACACCTAAAGGATTTTCATTCAAACTATCTAAATTATTTATAAATCTTTTTTTGTCTCTGCTAAACATCTCAACATAAGCCATCAAATAATGACCAAAAGAAATAGCTTGGGCATTTTTGAGATGTGTAAAACCAGGCATTATGGTATCTATATTTTTTTCTGCTAACTTTAATGTACTTTTAATTACTTTATCTAAATTATTATTAATTTCTTTGGTTGAAGATCTTATCCAAATTTTAAAGTCTGTGATTACTTGATCATTTCTAGATCTTGCTGTGTGTACATAACCTGCTTCTTCACCAATTATTTGAAAAAGTCTTTTTTCTATATTCATATGAATATCTTCATATTTTTTGTTGAATTCAAATTTTTTATTAGAAATTTCTTTTTCTATTTTAGAAAGACCATAGATAATTTTATTTTTAATTTTGAAAGATATTATTTTTTGCTTAAACAACATCTCAACATGAGCAATTGATCCTTGTATATCTTCTTTATAAAGTCGCTTATCAATATCAATTGAATTACCAACTTTTTGAAATAAAGATGATGCATTTTTTTTTTATACGAGTATTCCATATTGCCTGGTTGTTTTTATTTTTTGCCATGATATTTAATTATAACTATTTAACATGAGATTTTTAATATTATTTATTTTTTTGACAACTAATGTCTTTGCAAATGATGTACCTGAAATAAAAAATATTGTCATTCATAAAGACCCAAAAGTCTACGATAATGTTATTTTTTTAGATAAAAATGATAAAAAAATTAATATTAAAGAATTTAATGGAAATTTACTTTTACTAAATTTTTGGGCAACTTGGTGTGCACCATGTAAAGAAGAGATGCCATCATTAGATAATCTTCAAGTGAATCAAAATTTGAGTAATTTAAAAATTTTGGCAATCAATATATCTAAAGAAAGTAAAAAAAAAGTTGATAGTTTTTTTGAAGGTTTGAATATTAAAAATTTTGACCCATATTTTGATGCACCAATAACGTTAGCAAAAACATTTTCTTTACGTGGAATTCCAACTTCAATTCTTATAGATAAAAATGGAAAAGAGTTTGCAAGAATTATGGGCTCGATAGACTTTAATGATCAAATATTTATAAATTGGTTAAAAACTTATAATTAATTTTTAAAAAAATAAGCAAACCCTATTAAAACTAGTATTGCTACAAATTGCAGAAGAACTCTTAGTTGCATTAGTTTATTGGAATATTTTTTGCTGGTTTCTCCTCCTTTAAAAAGAGTCCCAATTCCTAAAATTAAAACAATTCCTACTGCTAGCAAAAGAGCTATAGAAAGGATTTTAACAAATATTCCTGAAATCATATAAATACTGTAGATTGTTTTAGAAAAATAAAAACCATAATTAATTAACTATGACATTTTGCCTAGATTCAATAATAATTAAGCCTGAAGAAGGAGTAGAAATAAAGCATGCTATTATTTTGCTTCATGGATACGGAGGTGATGGAAAAGATATAAGTATGTTAACCTTAAACTGGAAAAGGCACATGCCAAACACAGTTTTTATTTGTCCTAATGGACATGAGATTTGCCCTATAAATCCATCAGGATTTCAATGGTTTGATCTTACTAAAGATGATACTGATTATATACTTGAACAATCAATTAAGGCTGAGAAAAAAATTAAATTATTTATTAATGAGATCAATCAAGAATTCAACCTAAAAAATAATCAGATATGTTTATCAGGTTTTAGCCAAGGTTGTATGATGTCATTAAATGTTGGATTAACATCTGAAGAAAAATTTTTATGTATTGTAGGATTTTCTGGAAAAATAATTGATCAACATAATTTAAAAACAAGAATTAAAAATTCTACTGATACTTTATTGATTCATGGTGACGCAGATCAAGTTGTACCCTCAACACATCTTTTAGAAGCAAAAGATTTTTTAATTAGAAACAATGTTGATGTTGAAACACTTTTAATAAAAGATTGTGATCATCATATTCCTATGGAAGCTTCAAGTACAGCTCTTAATTATATTTTAAAAAAAAATTAACCTCTCTTATTATTGATAAAATAGTTTAAGTAAGTTAAAAATACTTAATGAATAATTTTATTGAACAAAATGTTTCATTAGAAAAGTGTCCAGCTTTAGTTCTTAATGCTGATTATAGACCACTAAGTTATTATCCTTTATCCTTATGGTCGTGGCAAGATACTGTAAAATCTGTTTTTTTAGATAGAGTGATAATAGTAAGCAATTATGACAGAGTTATAAGAAGCCCATCATTTAATATGCAATTACCAAGTGTTATCGCATTGAAAGATTATATAATTCCACAAACAAGACCTAGTTTTACAAGATTTAACGTTTTTTTGAGAGATAAGTTTTCTTGTCAATATTGTGGAAGTGGTGAGGAGTTAACTTTTGATCACCTGTTGCCAAGATCAAAAGGTGGTGAAACTAATTGGGATAATGTTGTAACTGCATGCTCTGCCTGTAATGTAAAAAAGGGTGGTAAATTATTGAAAAACTCAGATATGAAACTTAACCAACATCCTTATCGACCATCAACTGAGGATTTGCATAAGAATGGTAAAAATTTTCCACCTAATTATTTGCATAAAAGTTGGATGGATTATTTATATTGGGATGTTGAGTTAGAAGCCTAAATTTTCTCAGAAATATTTATTGCAATTTTTGAACCTGTCTTAATAATTTTATCCAACAAAAAATAAGGACCTTTTTTAGTAGCACCTTTATCGTAAGCTATATCTTTATGATCTATTTCATCTTGTCTAAATTTTGTAATTGTTTTTTTTAGATCTTTTTCACTGACATCAAGTTGATTGATCTGATTTAAATAGTGTTTGTCTATAACTTCTTCAACAGAAGCAGTGCAAAGCATAGCAGCTTTTTTACCCAACAATGTTGAGCCAAAGCCTAAACCAACACCCAACAAGTCCCATAAGGGCAAAAGTTTTGTTGGTTGGATATTTCTTTTTTTAATTTCATTTTCAAAAAACTCACAATGTTCTTTCTCATGTTCTTTCATTTCTTCAATTGTTTTCTTAAGGTTTTCATCTTTTACAAAAGTATTTAACGCTAATAACTGTCCCTCATAAATCTTAACAGCTCCACGTTCGCCTGCATGATCAACTCTAATAAATTCTTCAATTTTTTTTTTGTTAATTTTTGTCATAATTAAAATAAATCTTTCCAGCACTAATACTAAATAGCAAAGATGTTAAAATATTATAGCTTGTAAGTGATAATCCAAAAATTTTAAATGTTACATCTTTGCAGCTAACATTTTTTTCCTGTAATTGTATCAATATTTCTTCTTTTGATAATAAATTAGACCCACTTTTTAAATCACAAACTAACGACTCTTGAATAAAACCTTGCTCAATACCCAAATGATATAGTGACAAAATAGTTCCAAACAAAAACACAATTGTAAGCAAAAGTATAAAAAATTTTTCAAATTGATTAAATTTGAAATTTAATAAAATTATTATTATTGCTAACAGATATGGAATTCTCTCAAATATACAGAGATTACAAGGTTGGTGACCCAGGATATATTCAATAAAAAATGCTGATGCTAAAGCAAGAATACTTACTAAAAAAACAATCTTAATTAATAATTTTTTTCTATCTTTAACCATTAAATTTTAAAACCAAATATACAAATACAAATACTATAACTAATAAAATTCCAATTACAGTAAACCATTTTGATCCATGATTGTTCATATATTCAGTAAATAATTCTCCGTATTTATAAGATAGAAATGCAACAATAAAAAATCTAAGGCTTCTTGAAATTAAACTGACGATTATAAAAACTGGTAAGTTAAAAGCAATTAAGCCACTTGCTATTGTAAAAGCTTTATATGGTAAAGGTGTAAAGCCTGCTAAAAAAAGTATACTTAACCAAGCTAGAAAGCCACTTCCTTCAGACATACTTAATTTCAAATTTATAACTTTATCTTCATAATTATAAAACTCGATGACATACATCGCTAAATCAAAAAATAGGTAGCCAATCAGATATCCTAAAATACCTCCTAAAACTGAAAATATAGATGCTATTAAAAATATTTTTATAAATGCTTTTTTTTTAGCAATTACCATCGGAATAATCATTACATCTGGCGGGATAGGAAAAAATGAACTTTCAATAAAAGAGACAAGACCTAAATAAAAATTTGAACTTTTATGTGAAGCTAGATCTAAACATTTTTTGTAAAGTGTTTGAAACATTTTTTGGTTTTAATATAAATTTAGTTCTTATACTATTTAAATATAATTAATTGAGTATTATGGGCGAATGGCGGAACTGGTAGACGCGCACGACTCAAAATCGTGTTTCGCAAGAAGTGAGAGTTCGATTCTCTCTTCGCCCACCAAAAATTATGAATTTAGACAACTTAAATAACTTAATCGAACTATTTTCTTATCAAGCAGAAAAACAAAATAAAGAAAGCATCTTTTTAGAATGGTTAAACCCAAATAATAAAAAAACATATACTTGGGAGGAGTCACAAAAAAATATTTTAAAATTATCAAAAATAATTAAAGATAATATAAAAGAAGGTGACAGATGCCTTTTGGTTTCTGAAAACAGACCTGAGTGGTTTATTTCTGATATGGCTATTATGTTATCAGGTGGAATTACGGTCCCGGCATACACTACGTATACCGAAGATGATTATAGATATTTAATTGAAGATTGTGAACCTAGTTTAGTCATAGTTTCAAACCACGAAATGTTAAAAAAACTAAGTAATACAATAGATGAAAAAGAGTTTATTAAAAAAGTCATAACATTAGATGAAGTTGATAAAGTAATTCATAATTTGAATATAACAAATAAGGAAAAGTATTTAGATTTTAATAAAATATTAAAAAACAATTTATTAGAAGATGACAAGATCCAAAATAAAAAATTAAAAAGAACATCACCAGCTTGTATAATCTACACATCTGGAACTGGTGGAAATCCCAAAGGAGTAATCTTAAGTCATGGTGGAATTTTAAATAATCTTGTAGGAGCTTGTGAAATTATGAGACCTTTGTTTAATTCAAGACCAGTATTTTTAACTTGGCTTCCACTTTCCCATTCATATGAACATTGTGTGCAATTTGCTCAGATAGCTGTGGGAGCAAAAGTATTTTATGCAGAAAAAATAGAAAAACTCCTAGAAAATATATCTGAGGCAAAACCAACAATTATGACAGCTGTACCGAGATTTTATCAAAATCTTTATAACAAAATTAATATTAATCTGAAAAAACAAACAGGACTAAAAGCTAAATTAATTAATGCAACACTTAGATTGGGCAAAAAAAAATTATTAAATCAAAAAATGAATTTTTTTGAAAAATTACTTAATTTAATAGTTGAGGTATTGGTTAGAAAAAAAATAAAAAAACAGTTTGGGGGAAATTTAAAAGCATTTGTTTCTGGCGGAGGTGCATTAGACAAAGAAATAGGAGAATTTTTGAATTCTGTAGGATTGCCTACGCTTCAAGGTTACGGCTTAACTGAAACATCGCCAGTAGTAAGTTGTAACCCTATACATAAGATAAAAGTAGAGACTGTTGGCCCACCTTTTAGAGGAAACCAAGTTAAAATTGCTGAAGATGGAGAAATTTTGGTTAAAGGTGAAAATGTAATGTTGGGATATTGGAACAAAAAAAAAGAGACTGACGAAGTAATAATTGATGGATGGCTTCATACAGGTGATATAGGCGAAATAGATACAGAAGATGGATATTTAAAAATTACTGACAGAAAAAAAGATATTATTGTAAGTGCAGGTGGGGACAACATTTCACCAGCTAAAATTGAAAATATGGTTACAAATGAACCAGAGATTGATCAATGTATGGTCTATGGAGATAAAAAAAATTATTTGGTAGCTTTAATAGTTCCTAATAAAGATTTTTTAAGAGAAAAAGAAAAAATTTATAATGTAATTGAAAAAATAAATAAAAAATTAACTTTATTAGAAAAAATAAAAAAGATTCAATTAA
>CACEFI010000025.1 GCA_902558795.1 uncultured Pelagibacteraceae bacterium
TTAAAAACTTCTCTAAATAAATCAAAATTATTCTGATTGATTAAAATTGTTTATTATCAACACTTTTAAACATTTAAATATAAATAATTAATATCAAAGTACAGAAGGGGAGCGATAATAACTGGAAATATCACTGTTTTACTCATCTTTCAAAAGTATTGGTATCATTGAAAAATAGAGCAATGCACTATCAGAATATACGGTTTAAACGGCCATAGAGTACCTTATTTTAAGCAAAGATCGATATCTAGTACAACTGAAGGGTGCATAATACCATTTATAGGAAAAAATATTAAAATAGCTTAAAAGTGTTTATTTAAGCCACTAATTTAATCATTAGACATAATAAAAAGACTATTTAATGAAGACCTTTTCGGATTTCAATAACCGTCTTTTTTCATTAATACCACCTTTTCCAGAATATCCACCAAGGCTGCCATCAGATCTTATCACTCTATGACAGGGTATTTTGGGAGGATAGGGGTTTTTGCCTACAGCATTTGCAACTGCTCTGAAAGCTTTAGGTTTTCCAATGGCTTTAGCAACTTCGAGATAAGTTTTAACCTTACCTTTAGGTATTTTTTTCAAATAATTCCATACTTTTAGCTGAAACTTAGTTCCTTTTAAGTTCATAAAGTTCAAATCCTGTGTTGTTAGCTATTTTATCATATAATTTCTTAGCATTTTCATTGGAAGAGTGGGTAATCCAACGAATTCCATCCCAATTATTGGCTTTAGATAAAGATTTTAGATGATTAATAAGCTTTTGAGCTATTTGTTGACCTCTAAATTCTGGCTCTACGAACAGATCATCTAAAAAGCCAATATATTGGCCCTTAATTGGTCTTGGCATTGTTCTATAATGAGCAATACCTACGATTTTACCCTCTAATTCATAACAAATTCCATTAACATCATGATTTTGATTATGAATCCATCCCCAAAGAGTGTCTAAAATCACTTGACTCATTGGGACTTTATAAAATTTAGCATACCCACAATACAATTTTATCCAATTTTCCTTGTCTTTTCGCTCTAATTTTCTAATCATTTTGTTTAATTTTAAATCCTAAATTATTGATATCATTATGTAAACCATCTAAATCCTTCAAACATGGCAAGACCGTAGAGTGAATGTCTAATTAAAAAAACGGAGGATATTTTTACTGGGTTTTCAGTGTTTGAAGCAAAGATTCCCTGACCTGTAAAAGGCATAAATATCAATAATGGTGCAAGTGTAGTAATAGCTCCAAAAATTAGCCCAGAAAAATAAGACATATTCACACCAAGTATTATGAAGACAAAATAATAAATAACTGCCCAACATAATGATATGTAGTAATGAAAAATCCACCCAAGCAAGATTTCGTATTTAAATTTCGGCATATTAGTAATTTTAGGATTATAAAAAACTGCATTTGTAATCATATAATAAGTCCATCTTCCTACAATTCCCCATGATGGCTCTGGAATTCCAATCAATTTTAATAAATATCCAAGAATGTCTAGAATGATACATGAGAATATACCTGCAACCACAATAGTTAAAATATCATTCATTATAATTTCTTATCAGAGATCTAATAATCTTTAAAATTAAACTATTGACATTAAAATTAATCTTATATATATTTCCGATAATTAATGGTTATCGGAAATATATGAATGATCTAATACCAAATATAAAAAAGCTTGAATTAGAAACTATAAAAAACTTAAGAAACTCTAAATCTGAAAATACACTTAGAGCATATCAATCAGATTATAATGATTTTTCATTATTTTGTTCAAAAAATGGGTTTCAATCAATGCCAACTCAGCCAAAAATTTTAGCTTTGTATATAACTCATTTATCCTCATTCTCTAAATATAGCACTTTAAAAAGGAGGCTAGCTTCAATTAGTATACTCCATAAAATAAAAGGTCATTATATTGATACTAAGCACCCTGTTATAATTGAAAATTTAATGGGTATTAAAAGAATAAATGGAAGTAATCAAAAAGGTAAAAAACCATTACTAATCAATGATTTAAAAATATTAATTAATGCTATTGATCAATCTAAAGAAAAAGATGAGAGAAAAATTAGAGACAAAGCTTTAATATTAATAGGTTTTTCAGGAGGATTTAGAAGATCAGAATTGGTTGATATCGAATATGAAGATATAGATTTTGTACTAGAAGGAGTTAAAATCTTTGTAAAAAGGTCTAAAACAGATCAATCTGGTGAAGGTATGACAAAAGCTATCCCCTACTTTGATAACGAAAATTTTTGTCCAGTAAAATCTTTGAAAAAATGGATAGAAATATTTGATTTTAAAGAAGGTAAAATTTTTAATATTTCAGATAAAAGCGTAGCATTAATAATTAAAAAATATGCAAATCAGGCAGGTTTAGACAGTCATAAATATGCAGGACATAGTTTAAGATCTGGTTTTGCAACTTCCACAGCAGAGTCAGGAGCAGAAGAAAGAAGTATAATGGCCATGACAGGACACAAATCTACAGAGATGGTAAGAAGATATATTAAAGAAGCAAATTTATTTAAAAATAATGCTTTGAATAAAATTAAAATATAGAATTGATTATTATTTAGTTTAATTTTTTTATTATGATTAAAAAAAAAATAGTTGTTACCGGTGGTTTAGGATTTATAGCCAGTAACTTAATAGAAAAACTACTTAAAAAAAATTATAAAGTTATTAATATAGATAAGATTTCTTACTCGTCAAATTTTTATAATACTAGAGAAATAAATAAGAATAAAGATTATAAGTTTTTTAAATGTGATATTCTAAATAAAAAAAAAATTTATAAATTATTAATTAAAGAAAAACCTATTGCACTATTTAATTTAGCAGCAGAGTCTCATGTAGATAGATCGATCGATGATCCCTATCCTTTTATCAAAAATAATATTTTAGGAGTATTTAACCTTTTAGAATCTGTGAAAAAATATCATAAGATACACAAAAAATTTAAATTAATTCATATATCAACAGATGAAGTTTATGGAGATATTGAAAAAGGGCGAACCAGTGAAAATCATAAATATGAACCATCATCTCCATATGCTGCTAGTAAAGCATCATCAGATCATTTAGTTTATTCATATCATAAAACTTATAATTTACCTGTAATAATTACCAATTGTTCAAATAATTTTGGACCTAGACAACATCCTGAAAAACTTATCCCAAAATTAATTTATAATATTATTAATAATTTAGATTTACCAATATATGGAAATGGAAAAAATTCTCGTGAATGGATATATGTTAATGATCATTGTGAAGCTTTAATTAGAATATTAAAGAAAGGCAAATTAGGTGAATTTTATAATATTGGATCAAAAAAAAATTTGAATAATTTACAAATTTCAAAAAAATTATTATCAATAATAAAAAACAAAAATATTAAAAGTTCTTCCAAGATAATATTTATTAAGGATAGACCAGGCCATGACTCAAGGTATGCTCTTAATAGTGACAAAATTCTTAAAAAATTAAAATGGAAAAATAAAACTAATATAACTCGGGGATTAGAACAAACCGTAAATTGGTATATTAAAAATATTGATTATTTTAAATCCATTAAAAAAAGAGATATAACTAAAAGATTAGGATTGAAATGATAAAAAAGGCTATAATTTTAGCTGGAGGAATGGGCACAAGATTAAGCCCACTTACAAAAGCTGTGAATAAGCAATTACTGCCAGTATATGATAAGCCATTAATATATTACCCATTGTCAATATTAATGCTGGCTAAGATTAAAAAAATTTTGATAATTGTAAATAAAGGTCAACTTTATCAATACAAAAAATTAATACCAAATGGAAGAAATCTTGGAATAGAGATTAACTATCTAGAACAAGAAAAACCAGTAGGATTACCCGATGCATTTATCCTTGGAAAAAATTTTATCGGTAAAGATAAAATTGCAATGATTTTAGGAGATAATTTTTTTTATGGCCAAGGATTATCTGAAAAATTAAAATCATGTACAAAATTAAAAAAAGGAGCAAAAATAATACTGCACAAAGTTCCTAAGCCAGAGTCTTTTGGTATCGCTAAGATAAATAAAAAAAATAGGATCTTAAATATAGTTGAAAAACCAAAGAAAAAAATTTCAAATTTTGCTATCACAGGTTTATATTTTTTTGATAATAAAGTTGTAGAATATTCAAAAAAATTAAAACCATCAACAAGAGGAGAGCTAGAAATTACTGATCTTCTAAAAAAATATTTAAAAAACAAAAATTTAAAAGCTGAATTTATTGGAAGAGGTGGAGCCTGGCTTGATACAGGGTCTATTGATGATTTCTACAAAACTTCCATGTTTGTTCACGCAATTGAAAACAGACAGGGTGTTAAAATAGCATGCTTGGAAGAAATTTCATTATTAAACAATTGGATTGGTAAAAAAGAAATTATGAGTCAAATAAAATTTTATGGTAATTGTGAATATTCAAGTTATTTAAAAAAACTACTAAAATAATTAATAAAAATTTTAAAAAAATTTGATATTTAAATCTTAGATGTTAGAAACTATTAAGTAGAATTTTATATTTAAAATCATCAATTATGAAAAAAATTTATTATGGTAGAGCTGTATATGATAACAAGGAAATTAATGCAGTTCTTAAAGTTTTAAAAAAAGACAGCCTTTCTTTAACCGATGGAAAAAATGTAAAAAAACTAGAAAAAAAAGTTTCTAAATTATTTGGAAAAAAATATGGCTTAATGGTCAACTCTGGGTCTTCAGCTAATTTACTCGGTCTTGCATCATTTAAATTTAAAAGAGGATCTGAAATTATTACGCCATGTCTTACTTTTTCAACTACTGTCGCCCCTATTTATCAACTTGGATTGGTACCTCATTTTATTGGTGTTGAAAAAAATAAATTTGTAGCTGATTGCGATCAAATTGAAAGATGTATAAATAAAAAGACTGTTGCAATTATGATACCTAATCTTTTGGGTAATATTGCTAATTGGAAAAAAATTAATCAGATTGCTAAAAAATATAAATTAAAAGTAATTGAAGATTCAGCTGACACAATAGGATACACAATAAATGGGTCTAATACTTCTAAATATTCAGATGTCGTAACGAATAGTTTTTATGCATCACATATAATTAATGGCGCTGGTACGGGAGGTATAGTTTGTTTCAATAATTATGAGTTATACAGAAAAGCAAAATTATTAAGGGGCTGGGGTAGATCCTCGGCAACCTTGAATGAGTCTGAAAGCATAAACAAAAGATTTAATATCAAGATCTCTGGGATAGATTATGATGCAAAGTATGTATTTTCTGAAATGGGATATAACTTTTTACCTTCAGAAATATCTGCGACTTTTGCTATTGAACAACTTAAAAAATTAAATGACAATATTAAAATTAGAAATAGAAATTTTACTAAACTAATTTCATTTTTTAAAAAATATGAAAACTTATTTGATCTACCTGAAAGTTACGATAAAGTAAAAACGCCTTGGTTAGCCTTCCCGCTTGTTATCAAAAAAAATAAAATTTTAACTAGAAAAAATTTACAAATATATTTAGAAAAAAATAATATTCAAACTAGAACTATATTTACTGGTAATATTTTAAAACAACCTGTTATGAAAAATATGTTTTATAAAAAACATAAAAACTGTGATCATGTAGCAAATAATGTAATGAAAAATGGTATTTTGATTGGATGCCATCATGGGATGACAATAAATGATGTGGATATAATCTGCAAAGTTTTTTCAAATATCATCAATAAATGAAGATAATCAATACAGATTTCAAAGGTTTAAAAATAATTAAAAAAGAAACTTTTAAAGATAGAAGAGGATATAATCGAGAATTATTTCATAATAAATTAATCAACAAAAAGTTTCCATTTGAAATTTTAACATTTTCAAAAAAAAATGTTTTGAGAGGTTTGCATTTTCAAATTAAAAAACCACAGGGAAAATTTATAACAGTTCTAAAAGGTAAAATATTTGATGTTGCTGTTGATTGTAGATTAAATTCTAAAACATTTGGAAAATATTTTTCAATGATCTTAAGTGATAAAGAAAATACTTCTATATTCATGCCAAAAGGATTTGCTCATGGTTACTGTGTTTTAAGTGATGACTGCTTAATACACTATAAGATGACTAATTATAGGCATAAAAATTTAGAAAGAGGCATTAGGTGGTACGACGATCAAATTAATATCAAATGGCCAATCAAAAATCCTATAGTTTCTAAAAGAGATAATGACAATATTTCTTTTAAAGAATATTTTAAATTAAAATGAAAAATTTAATATTAATAACAGGTGGAAACGGGAGATTTGCTCAAATTTTAAAAAAAAAGGTTAATCTAAATTTCAAATTTTTAACAAAAACTGAACTTGATATTCTTAAACCAAATTCAATAAATAAATGCTTATTAAAATATAAACCCAAAATATTAATTCACACAGCAGGTTTATCCAGACCAATGCATCAACATGAGTCAAATATAGCTAAAAGTATTGATTTAAATATTATAGGTACGGCAAATGTTGTTAAATCATGCAAAAAATATAATGTAAAGTTGGTATATTTTTCTACTTGCTATGTTTATGATGGGGTAAAAGGAAATCATAAAGAGTCTGAAGGGCTTAATCCTATTAATAATTATGCTTTGTCAAAAATGGGAGGTGAAAGTTCTGTGAGAATGTATGATAACTCACTCGTACTAAGAATTCAAATGACAGAACAGCCATTTCCATACAAAAAAGCTTATTCTAATCTTTATTCAAATTATATTTTTCATGAAGATATAGCCAAACTACTACCAAAATTATTAAATAAAAATGGAATAATTAATGTAGGTGGCAAGTCTCAATCTGTATATAATTTTGTTAAACAACATAACAAAGATATAATTAAAACTAAAATAAACGATAAAGAAACTCCTTTAAAACAAACTATGAATTTGGATAAATTAAAAAAGATATTAAAAAAAAATATTAATTCATAAAAAATTTATGAATAAAGAACTCACAATAATAATCCCCTCATATAAGTCAAAAAAATTAATTTTGTCACATTTAAAAATATTTAAAAATAAATATAAAATTATAATAATTGAAAACTCTTATGACAAATCTTTACAAAAAATCATTTTAGATAATTACAATAATGTAGATGTTTATTTAAAAAAAAATATTGGATACGGAAGAGCAATAAATTTTGCTTCACAATTTGTAAAAACAAAATTTTTTTTAGTAATATGTCCTGATACTAAAATTTATAAAAATACAATATTAAATTTACTTAAAGCTTGTAAAAAAATCGATAAGTTTGGAATGATATCCCCTACCCATATTAAAGATAAAAATAAAAAAAATTTTGATTTATTTATTGAAAAAAAGCAACTAAATGGCACTTGTATGTTTTTTAATACTAATACATTTAAGAAAATTGGTGGTTTTGATAAAAATATATTTTTATATTATGAGGAGAATGATTTTTTTACAAAATGTAATATTTTGAATTTAAAGCTATATTTAATAACTAATTCTTTTTATTATCATATAAATTCTAATAATAAAAAAACAATATTAGAATCACACTCTTCTGTTTTCGATAATATCGAAGAAAAAAAA
>CACEFI010000026.1 GCA_902558795.1 uncultured Pelagibacteraceae bacterium
TCTTCTGCAACAGAAGAGGATATTATGATTAATAAATAAATTAGTGTGCAAATAATCTTATACATTAATTACAAATACATTTTTTTCTTTTATTAAATTTTACTTTTCGAAAATTCAAATTTAACAAATCTAGTATTAAAATATATCCATTTAAATCATTTCCAACATTTAAAATTTTTTTTAAAATTTCGTTAGCTTGCATAGTACCAATAATACCAGCAATAGTGCCAAGGACTCCCTCATATTCACAGTTTAAAATATCATCAGAAATAGTTTCTTCTTGATAAAAACATCTTAAACAAGGATTTTTTTTATTATTAAAATCAAAAGTAAATATATGACCATCAAATTTACTTATAGCCCCAGTTACAAGAAATTTTTTATATTTTAAGCTTATATCGTTAATTAAAAATTTTGTTTCAAAATTATCTGTACCATCAACTATATAATCATATTTTTTTATGATCTTTATAAATTTCTTTTTATCTAACTTAAAATTATAAGTATCAATTTTAGTTTTTGAATTAATATTATTTAATTTTTTTTTAGCAATTTTAACTTTAAATTTTCCTAAATCTTTTTCGTCATACAAAGTTTGCCGATGAACATTTGAAAGACTAACTAAATCATGATCTATAATTCCTATAGCTCCAACTCCTGATCTAGTCAAAAATTCTGCAACTGGGCAGCCTAATCCACCCATACCAACAATTAACACCCTTGAGTTTAAAATTTTTTTTTGGCCTAAAATACCAATATTTTTTAAAATAATTTGTCTCGAATATTTTTCGAGTTGATTTTTACTTAACTTTGAACTCATTTTCCAGTTGAGCCAAATCCACCTTCTCCCCTAACTGTTTCAGGTAAAGTATCTGTTTCTTCTAAATTCATTTTAATAACAGGAGTTAAAATCATTTGAGCTATTCTATCTTTATTATTTATTACAAAATCAGTATTACCATGATTATAAAGAATAACTTTGATCTCACCCCTATAATCGCTGTCTATTGTTCCTGGTGTATTTAAAACACTAATATTATCTTTAGCAGCTAAACCAGATCTTGGTCTAATTTGAATCTCAAATTCACTAGGAAAAGCAACAGAAATACCGGTTGGAACTAAATAAGAGTTTTGTGGTTTTAATGTAATTGGCTCATTTATAAAAGCCATTAAATCCATGCCTGATGCTCCATTAGTTTTATATGCAGGCAACTCAACAGATGAGTCTAATTTTTTTATAAGAACTCTCGTCATTAGTTTAATTGATTAATTATTCTATCAACTATTTCATCAGATATTTCAGATTTTTTTTTATATGAAAGTTTTTCTTTATTTTTATCACTATAGTGAATCGTTACTTCATTAAAATCAGAGTTAAAGCCAATTTTTTTATTGGATACATCGTTTGCAATAATCCAATCACAATTTTTATTATTTAATTTTGTTTCAGCATTATTTTCAACATTATCTGTTTCTGCCGCAAATCCTATAACAAGATCTGGTCTCATCGAATTATGGTTTGAAACATAACTCAATATGTCGACATTTTTTTCTAAATTTAGATTTAATGTGTCCTGCTTTTTAATTTTATTTTCATATTTTTTTTTGATTTTAAAATCAGCTACTGCAGCAGAAAAAACTGCCACATCGGCAGGTAAGTTTTTTTGAGTTTCTAATAACATTTCATCTGCTGTTTCAACTTCAATAAGTTTTATATCATTATCAATTTTTAAATTAGTCGGACCTGAAATAAGAGTTGTATTAAACCCATTCTTAGATAAAGATTTAGCAATTTCATATCCTTGTTTACCGCTAGATTTATTTGTAATAAATCTTACAGGATCAATATATTCGTTTGTTGGACCAGCTGTTACTAGTGCTTTTAATTTTTTATTTTTTTTAAGATTTAAGAAATAATTGTTGATTTCATTAGAAATTTTATCAGGCTCAGACATTTTTCCCTCACCATATTCTCCACAAGCCATTTCACCAATTTCGGGACCAATAAGTTTATAGCCATAATTTGTTAGTTTTTTTAAGTTTTGTTTTGTAGATTGATGTTCCCACATTCTGACATTCATTGCTGGTGCTAAATAAATTTCTTTATTTGATGCAAGCACTACAGTAGAGGCTAAATCATCAGTAGTTCCTTGAGCTAATTTTGAAATAGTATTTGCTGTAGCTGGTGCAATTAAAATTATATCTGCCCATCTTGATAAAGCGATATGATCCATCTCCGTTTCATTTTCAATACTAAATAAATCGCTGTAAACTTTGCCTTGTGAAAGTGATGCAACTGACAGAGGTGTTATAAATTCCTTAGCACTATTGGTTAAAATTGTTTTAATTTCTGCTCCATTTTTTTTGAAAAGCCTAATTGTTTCAAGACTTTTATAAGCAGAAATTCCACCACAAATTATATAAAGGATTTTTTTGTCTATTAGATTTTTCATTTGTCGAATTAAAATACCAATAACCCTATAATTACAAGAACTAATAAACCAATAATAGATTGGTTTCTAAAAGCAGTCATTTCAGATTTTTTATTATTTAATGCTGTATAAGAATTCGAGTTTTGTGGAATTTGGCCGCTGGCTAAAAATGTTAAAGCTTGATTAGCTTTATCCATAATCTCAGGAAATTCAGGTAATCTTTTTATAACCTCTGATGTATTGTTTAAAGTATCTGTAATTGTGTTCATTGGATCTTTTGTTTCTCTTAACCAATTTTCGAGTACAGGCTTAGACGTTGTCCATATATTCGTATCCGGATTTAATTTTCTTGCAACACCTTCAACTACGACCATAGTTTTTTGTAACATTAATAATTGAGGTTGAGTTTGCATATTAAATTTTTCAGTTACATCAAATAATTGTTTTAGTAATTTGCCACCAGATATATCTTTGACTGCTTGTCCAAATATAGGCTCTCCTATTGATCTTAAAGCTTGAGCCAAATCATCGATTGGAACATTATTTGGAACTAATCCAGCCACCAAATGCACTTCTGCAACTTTTTTATAATCTCTTTGAATAAACCCGTATAAAATTTCAGCTAAAAATCTCTTGCTAACCTTATCTAGCCTACCCATTATTCCAAAATCAATAGGAGCTATTTGACCGCTATTATCAATAAAAATATTTCCTTGGTGCATATCTGCGTGAAAAAAACCATCTCTTACAGCATGTCTTAAAAAATGCTGAATGATGTCTTCCGCAATTTTATTTGTATCTAAATTTCTATTCTTTAATTCTTCAGTTTCTCTTATAGATATGCCATCAATCCAATCAAGGGTCATTACATTTTCACTAGTAAAATTCCAATAAATTTGAGGAACTTTAAATCCAACATCATTTTTGGTATTTTCTGCATATTCATTAGCTGCAGCTGCTTCAAATCTTAAATCCATTTCAAGGTTTGTTATTTCTTTTAATAAAAATACAACCTCAACAAGTTTTAATCTTTTTGTTTTTTTTACAAATGACTCGATAATGAATGCAAACAACATCATTGCATCAATTTCTTCATTAAATATTTTTTTAATATCTGGTCTTAAAATTTTTATAGCTACATCTTTAATTGTTCCATTATCATTAATTTTAGCTTTGTGTACTTGCGCAATCGATGCAGCAGCAACGGGTTCGCTTAAATCAATTATCGAATTATACGTTTCTTCACCAAGGTCCTTTCTAATTATTTCTTGTGCTTGGTTTATTGAAAAGGGTGGAAGACGATCTTGTAAATTTTCGAGTTTAGCTGACAGTTCCTCACCTATAATATCTGGTCTAGTTGCTAAAAATTGTCCAAGCTTTATAAATGTAGTGCCCATAGATTCTAAAGAATTAGATAATCTTTCACCTTCATTTGTATTTAATTTTTGTTGATTATTTTTAGAAAATGAAATTGAGAGTAATTGAAATAATATTGTTATCGCTATTGGCGGTTTTTTAAATTTTGAGGCAATATTCAAAATATCTGATTTAGCTACTTTTCTTCCTAATTTAAATAAGGTTATAAGTTTTTTGATCATTAAAACTTCCACCCGCTATGGATTGAAACAATCCCTCCAGAAAAGTTTCTGTAAGAACAGTTTTGAAACTTATTTTTTTTCATTAATTCAATTAATTCCTCCTGATTAATAAATTGTTCAATGCTTTTAATTAGGTACTCATATGGTTCTTTTTCTCCAACAACAAATTGACCAATGATAGGAATTAATTTTGAGTAATTTTTATAAATAAAATCAAGATTTGAGTTTTGGATTTTTGAAAATTCTAAGCAAAAGTATCTTCCGCCTGGTTTTAGAACTCTATAGGCTTCAGAAAGAGCTTTATTTAAATTTTTTGTGTTTCTTAGTCCAAAACTAATAGTATAAAAATCAAATTTATTGTCTTCAAAGGGTAGTTTTTCTGCAGGAGAAATTACCCAGTTAATATTTTTGTAAACAGAGAGCTTTTCTTTACCTTGGCCTACCATTCCTTTGTTCGGATCGACACAAGTAATTTTATTATTTTTATCAGTGTTATCTAAATAGAGCTTACCTATATCACCAGTGCCACAAGCCACATCGATTAAATTTTTATCTAAAGATGGGTTCATCATATTTATTAGACTTTTTTTCCAGAACCTATGAACACCAAATGACATAAAATCATTCATAATGTCATATTTATTGTAGACTTGATCGAATACACCTTCTACAAGCCCTTTTTTATTTTGAAGATATTGTTGCATAAAAAAAAATATATATTCAATATAGTGTGAAATGCCAGAATTACCAGAAGTAGAAATTGTAAGACAATCTCTCAATAAAAAAATTAAACAAAAAAAGGTAAAAAAAGTAATAATTAGAAATAGAAATTTAAGACTAAAAATTCCTTTAAATTTTAGCAGCTATTTTTTTAATAAAAAAATTATCAAAGTAGGTCGATTTTCAAAATATCTAATTATTTATTTACCAAAAGATAATTATTGCTTAATCCATCTAGGAATGTCAGGAACGATACATATCGTTAATAATAAATCAGTTAATAAATATACAAATACCAGTTTTTATAACTCACCTTTTTTACCAAAAAAACACAATCATGTAGAATTAGTTTTTGAAAATTTTAAGATTATCTATAATGATCCAAGAAGATTTGGTTTTTTTCAACTTATAAAAAGTAATTCTGATCTAGTTAAAAGATTAAATCATTTAGGTCCTGAGCCTTTTGATAAGAGTTTTAATTTGAATTATGTTTATAATTTTTTTAAAGCTAAAAATAAGGATATAAAAAATTTCTTACTTGATCAAAAATTTGTTTCTGGAATTGGAAATATCTATGCTAGTGAAATTTTGTTTTTAAGCAAAGTTAATCCGTTTAAAAAAGCAAAATTATTAAGTAAAAAAGAATGCCAAAAAATTATAATTAATAGTAGAAAAATTTTATTAAAAGCCATTAGTATGGGCGGATCAAGTATAAGAGATTTTAAAGATACATTAGGATTAAAGGGTGGATTTCAAAGTGAATTTAAAGTTTATCAGCAAGAGGGAATAGAGTGCAAAAACATAGGATGCTCTGATCTCATAAGAAAAAAGATAATGTCTAATAGATCAACTTTTTTTTGTAATTCTTGTCAAAAATAGCCAATTATTTTATTGACCACCATAAATTCTCAAGTTATACCCCTGCGGATATGGCAAACACAAAATCAGCAATTAAGAGAATTAGAAGAATTTCTAAGCAAACAGCAGTTAATAAAGCAAGAAAGAGTAGATTTAAAAATGCTTTAAAAAAAATGAACCTTTTGATTGATGATAAAAAGAAAGATGAAGCTCTTAAATTCTTGCCAAAATTGAATTCTGAACTGATGAAGATTGCTAAAACTGGTATAATTAAGAAGCAAAATGCTTCAAGGAACGTTTCAAGAATAACAAAAAAGATTTCAGCAATCTAAACTTTATAACCTTAAGCGATTATTAAGTAACAACCTCAAGTACTCACATCATATATTAAAATTTTTTAATTATTTTACTATATCTAGATTTGGTAAATAAAAATTATTTTTTTGATTCAATCTGTAAACGATTCAATCTGTGTTTGATTCAAAATAAAATCTTGAGACAAAAAATAAAGTAAAATTTTTTTAAAATTTAAAATCAAATCTACAATCATAGATTTTATTTTTTTTTGAAAATAAATATTAAGTTGTTGCAAATTTTTTTATTTAGTTCTAACTGAGATTTCTCCGAACGTTATGAATAAATCTACAAATATAAATAATTTAAATAGTTTCAAGCCTGAAAACTTTGATTGGAAATTAGTTCAATCTGAAATGAAAAATAAACTAGGACAAGATGTCTATGAAAGCTGGCTTAAAAAAATTACTTTTGTTGATGAATTTAACAATTATTTATTATTATCTGTTCCAACAAGATTTATCAGAGATTGGATTACCTCAAGGTATTTAGATCAAATTTTACAAATTATACGTTTATATAAAAAAGACATTATTAGAATTGAGTTTAAGATTGACGATAAAAATACAAATCAAAATCTTGAAAATTCAGAAAGTAATGAAAAAATACTAAATAATAATGAAAATGTTTCATTTATAAAAGATTCTTATCTTCAATATAATCGAATTGATCCAAATAAAAGATTTGATAATTTCATAACTGGTACTAGTAACAAGCTTGCTTACGAAGCTTCATTAAAAGTCTCCGAAAATACATCTCATTATAATCCACTTTATATTTATGGCGGTGTTGGAATGGGTAAGACACATCTATTAAATTCAATTGGAATTGAGCTTAAAAAAAATAAGAAGGTAATGTTTATATCAGCTGAGCGTTTTATGTATCAATTTGTAAAGTCAATTAAAGCTAATGATATGGTTAAGTTTAAAGAATATTTCAGAAATACAGATATTTTATTAATAGATGATATTCAATTTATAAGTGGCAAAGAAGCAATGCAGGAAGAATTTTTTCATACATTTAATGCATTATTAGATAAAGGTTCACAAATAATTGTATCAGCTGATAGGGCTCCAAATAAATTATCTAGAATTCAAGATAGAATTAAATCTAGATTTTCTGGTGGTTTAGTGGTTGATATCCAAAAACCAGATCTTGAGCTTAGAAAAAAAATTGTTGAAAAGAAAACTCAAGAGC
>CACEFI010000027.1:0-2500 GCA_902558795.1 uncultured Pelagibacteraceae bacterium
TTAAGCATTTAAAATATTTGATTAGAATTATTAGTTTAGCAGGGTCAAAAAATCAAAAAAAAACCCAATAAAACCATGAATTTTTAGTATTTTTTTTATTCATAAATGCTTGATTTCCTTTTATTTTAGCCTATAAGCGTCACACTTTCTCACGAAAATTATTGTTAACACAATAGATTAGTGAGTATTATTGGGCTTTTTAGGCCCAATTAGCTATTTAAAACGTAAAAATTTAAGAAGAGAAGTGTGGACGGTTAAGGTTACCAAAAATTTGTCGTACACACTTCAACATTATATAAATTTTATTCTTAGAATTTATATAGAAGCTAGTGTGCGCCGTTTTTAAACTTGAGAGTTTGATCATGGCTCAGAACGTACGCTGGCGGCACGCCTAACACATGCAAGTCGAACGAAGTAGCAATACTTAGTGGCAGACGGGTGAGTAACATGTAGGTATCTGCCCTTTGGCCTGGAATAACACGAGGAAACTTGTGCTAATACCGGATAAGTCTTTACGGAGAAAGCTTTATGCACCATTGGATGAGCCTGCACTTGATTAGTTTGTTGGTGGGGTAATGGCCTACCAAGACTGTGATCAATAGCTGATTTGAGAGGATGATCAGCCACATTGGGACTGAGACACGGCCCAAACTCCTACGGGAGGCAGCAGTGGGGAATCTTGCACAATGGAGGAAACTCTGATGCAGCGATGCCGCGTGAGTGAAGAAGGCCCTTGGGTTGTAAAGCTCTTTCGTCGGGGAAGAAAATGACTGTACCCGAATAAGAAGGTCCGGCTAACTTCGTGCCAGCAGCCGCGGTAATACGAAGGGACCTAGCGTAGTTCGGAATTACTGGGCTTAAAGAGTTCGTAGGTGGTTGAAAAAGTTAGTGGTGAAATCCCAGAGCTTAACTCTGGAACTGCCATTAAAACTTTTCAGCTAGAGTATGATAGAGGAAAGCAGAATTTCTAGTGTAGAGGTGAAATTCGTAGATATTAGAAAGAATACCAATTGCGAAGGCAGCTTTCTGGATCATTACTGACACTGAGGAACGAAAGCATGGGTAGCGAAGAGGATTAGATACCCTCGTAGTCCATGCCGTAAACGATGTGTGTTAGACGTTGGAAATTTATTTTCAGTGTCGCAGGGAAACCGATAAACACACCGCCTGGGGAGTACGACCGCAAGGTTAAAACTCAAATGAATTGACGGGGACCCGCACAAGTAGTGGAGCATGTGGTTTAATTCGAAGATACGCGCAGAACCTTACCAACACTTGACATGTTCGTCGCGACTCTAAGAGATTAGAGTTTTCGGTTCGGCCGGACGAAACACAGGTGCTGCATGGCTGTCGTCAGCTCGTGTCGTGAGATGTTGGGTTAAGTCCCGCAACGAGCGCAACCCTCACTTTTAGTTGCCATCATTAAGTTGGGCACTCTGAAAGAACTGCCAGTGATAAGCTGGAGGAAGGTGGGGATGACGTCAAGTCCTCATGGCCCTTACGTGTTGGGCTACACACGTGCTACAATGGTATCTACAACAGGAAGCAAAACTGCGAAGTTAAGCAAATCCCTAAAAGATACCTCAGTTCGGATTGCACTCTGCAACTCGAGTGCATGAAGCTGGAATTACTAGTAATCGTGGATCAGCGTGCCACGGTGAATGCGTTCCCGGGTCTTGTACACACCGCCCGTCACACCATGGGAGTTGGTTCTACCTTAAGGCAAGGTTTTAAACCCTTGACCACGGTATAGTCAGCGACTGGGGTGAAGTCGTAACAAGGTAGCCGTAGGGGAACCTGCGGCTGGATTACCTCCTTTCTAAGGATGAATGAAAGTAAAATTTCATTCTAAATAATATACATAGGTAATGTTGACCGTCCTCATTTCTCTTCTTAAAGTAGTGTTTCTCTTGCATGGGGGCCGGTAGCTCAGTTGGTTAGAGCACACCCTTGATAAGGGTGGGGTCGAAAGTTCGAGTCTTTCTCGGCCCACCAATATAAGATCATGGGGGATTAGCTCAGCTGGGAGAGCGCCTGATTTGCATTCAGGAGGTCAGCGGTTCGATCCCGCTATCCTCCACCAAAAACACTTAGTTATAAAAAATAGTAAATAAAAAAAATAATTAATATCAATATCTATATCCGAACATTAGTAATGTTATTAGCTAATGTTCAAAATAAAAATTTGATTCAACACAGAATTTTTTTCTGTGCATAAATCAAGCGTTTAAGGGCGTGTAGTGGATGCCTTGGCACTGAAAGCCGATGAAGGACGTGATATACTGCGATAAGTTTCGGGGAGCTGTATGTAAGTTTTGATCCGAAAATTTCCGAATGGGGAAACCCACCACTTTATGTGGTACTTTAAACTGAATACATAGGTTTAAAGAGACAACCTGGAGAACTGAAACATCTAAGTAACCAGAGGAAAAGAAATCAATTGAGATTCCGTTAGTAGTGGCGAGCGAACGCGGACTAGGCCAGTAGTTTTGTTAAAAAA
>CACEFI010000028.1 GCA_902558795.1 uncultured Pelagibacteraceae bacterium
AGATTATTT
Organism: uncultured Pelagibacteraceae bacterium; assembly: GCA_902558795.1. GTDB lineage: Bacteria > Pseudomonadota > Alphaproteobacteria > Pelagibacterales > Pelagibacteraceae > Pelagibacter. Next base: position 10 of record CACEFI010000028.1, read on the forward strand.
AGATGAACTTCATCCAGAGTCTTTTGGTTTTAAAAAAACAGATTACCAAAAAAACATTTACCTTGGTGGGGTTATCAACAGACAAAATTCAAACATTAAGGAAATTTTAGGTTTTTTAAAAAAAACTTATTGTGGACCTGTTGGCTATGAATATATGCATATTTCCAATCCAACAGAGAGAAAATGGTTTAGAGATAGAATTGAAAAATCAGATGATAATTTAAATTTTACCAAAAATGGTAAAGAAGCTATTTTAAATAAATTAATTCAAGCAGAAGGTTTTGAAAAATTCCTTCATACAAAATATGTTGGAACTAAAAGATTTGGATTAGATGGAGGAGAAAGTTTAATACCAGCTTTAGAACAAATAATTAAAATCAGTGGTCAGTCCCAAGTAAAAGAAGTCAAAATTGGTATGTCTCACAGGGGAAGATTAAATGTTTTAGCTAACGTATTGCAAAAGTCTTACAAAAGAATATTTAATGAATTTGCTGGAGAATTTGGAACTTCATCAGACGAAGGGGCAGGAGACGTTAAGTATCATTTAGGTGCTTCATCTAATAGAGAGTTTGATGGAAATTCAGTTCATGTAAGCTTAACTGATAACCCATCACATTTAGAAGCAGTTAATCCTGTTGTGCTTGGTCAGACCAGAGCAAAACAATATTTTCATAAAGACAAAGATAGAAATAAAGTAATACCAATTTTAATCCACGGTGATGCAGCGTTCGCTGGTCAAGGTGTTGTGGCTGAATGTTTTGCGATGTCTGGACTACCTGGACATAATACTGGTGGTACAATCCACATAATAGTCAATAATCAGATAGGTTTTACTACTAGCCCGAGGTTTGCTCGATCATCTCCATATCCTTCTGACATAGCAAAGATGGTTGATGCTCCAATAATTCATGCAAATGGAGATGATCCAGAAGCAGTTGTTTATGCGGCTAGAATAGCAACAGAGTTTAGATTAAAGTTTAACAGAGATGTAGTTGTGGATCTAATTTGTTATAGAAGGTTTGGTCACAACGAAGGGGATGAACCATCGTTTACTCAACCTTTAATGTATGAAAAAATTAGATCACATCCTTCAACAACAAAAGTTTATGGAAAAAAACTTGTAGACGAAAATGTTATATCAAATGAAAGCTTAGATAATTCAATTAAGACTTTTAAAAACTTACTCGATGATCAGTTTAAAAATGCAAAAGATTATAAACCAAAAATTGCTTGGTTCGAGGGCACATGGTCAGCTTACAAACCAGAAAAAGGGAAAGATAAAAGAGGTGTAACGGGTGCAGATACCAAAAAATTATTAGCAATTTCAGAAAAAATAAATGCATCTTCTGATGAATTAAATTTGCATAAAACTATAGTCAAAATATTAAATAATAGAAAAGAAGCTGTTAAAAGTGGATCTAATATTGATTGGTCAACAGCTGAAGCTTTAGCATTTGGATCACTACTTGAAGAAGGCTATCCAGTGAGATTAGTTGGTCAAGACTCTGGAAGGGGAACTTTTAGTCAAAGACATTCGGTTTTAAGAAATCAAAAAGATAACACTCGATATGTCCCCTTAAATAATATTTCAAACAATCAGAAACAATTCGAAGTTGTTGATAGCTTTTTATCCGAATTAGCTGTTCTAGGATTTGAGTATGGTTATAGTTTAGTTGAGCCTAACACACTTACTTTATGGGAGGCGCAGTTTGGAGATTTTGCAAATGGTGCTCAGGTTGTGATAGATCAATTTATTGCATCAGGGGAAAGAAAATGGAGAAGAGCTTCTGGGTTAGTAATGTTGTTACCTCATGGATACGAAGGTCAAGGACCTGAACATTCATCAGCTCGACTAGAAAGATTTTTACAGTTGTGTTCAAACGATAATATGCAAGTTATGAACTGCACAACCCCTGCAAATTACTTTCATGCTCTAAGAAGACAAATGCACAGAGATTTTAGAAAACCTTTAATCATGATGACTCCAAAATCTTTACTTAGAAATAAATACTGTGTTTCAAATTTAGAGGATTTTAGTAAATCAAACACTTTTCACAGAATACTTTGGGATCATGCAATAGATCCTCAAACGCAAGGTTTTATAAAATTAAAAGAAAGTTCTAAAATTAAAAAAGTAATTTTATGTTCAGGAAAAGTTTATTTTGATTTATTAGAAGCTAGAGAAAAATTAAAAAAAGATGATGTAATTTTGTTTAGAATAGAGCAACTTTACCCATTCCCTGCAAAAACACTTGTTAAAGAGTTAAAACCATATGCAGAGAACGCCAAATTTTTTTGGTGCCAAGAAGAACCTAAAAATATGGGTGCATGGTTCTCAGTAAGGGATTATATCCAATGGACATTAGACACTATTAAGGCTAATAATAACGAAATTTCTTATATAGGAAGAAGCCCTGATGCATCTCCAGCAACCGGATATGCGAAGAGGCATAATTCTCAACAACAAGAAATAATTGATAAGGTATTTGAATAATTATAAATGAGTGAAAAAATTTTAGTTCCTGTTCTTGGAGAGAGTATTACTGAAGCAACTGTCGCAAAGTGGCTTAAAAATGCTGGTGATGCTGTTGAAGCAGATGAACCGATTGTAGAGCTTGAAACAGATAAAGTTAATCTTGAAGTCCCATCGCCAGTAAAGGGCGTTTTAACTGAAATACATTCAAAAGATGGTTCAGTTGTAGAAGTGGGAGCATTGCTTGGTTTGGTATCAGAAAGTGGTTCAGCAGGATTAGTCAAAAAAGAAGAACCTATACAAAAAGATGATAATGTAATTAAATTAGACCCCTCTAAAAAAGAACCAAAAATTTTTGAGGAAAAAACTGAAAAAAACAATCAGAATGAACCATTAGTTTTAACCGATGAGATCAAAGAAGAAGAGGCTCCAAAGGCTAAAATAGATAAATCAGAATCAAAAACTAATACGGAAAACCAAACACTTTCACCGGCAGTAAGAAAAATTGTTGTAGAAAATAAAATTGATATTAATTCAGTTCAAGGTTCAGGAAAAGATGGAAGAGTTTTAAAAGGCGACCTTATAAGTTTAATGGGAGCTAATCCACAACCTTCAGAAAGAAAAGTTAAGTATGGTCAAGAAGAAAGAATTAAAATGACCAGACTAAGACAAACGATAGCTAAGAGATTAAAACAAGCACAAGAAAATGCAGCTTTGTTAACCACTTTCAATGAAGTTGATATGACGAATATTATGGAAATGAGAAAAGAAAATCAGCAAGATTTTCAAAGTCGTTATGGAATTAAATTAGGCTTCATGTCTTTTTTTGTAAAAGCATGTGTTGTTGCATTAAAAAATTTCCCGGCAGTAAACGCTGAAATAGATGGTGATGAAATAATTTATAAAAATTATTATAATCTTAGTTTTGCTGTAGGAACTGAAAAAGGTTTAGTTGTACCTGTTTTAAGAGATGCTGACGAATTATCATTTGCTGAAATTGAAAAAAATATTAAAGAAATTTCAGAAAAAGCAAGGGATGGAAAATTAACTATTGAAGATCTTCAAGGAGGAACTTTTACAATTAGCAATGGTGGTGTTTATGGATCAATGTTATCAACACCAATATTAAACCTTCCTCAATCAGGTGTACTGGGAATGCATAATATTGTTGAAAGACCCGTTGTTGTTGATGGAGAGATAAAAATTAGACCAATTATGTATTTGGCTTTGTCATATGATCACAGAATAATTGATGGTAAGGAATCGGTTTCATTTTTAAAAATGGTAAAAGAAAATTTAGAGGACCCTAGAAGGTTGTTTTTGGATATTTAAATGTCAGAAAAATTTCAAGCAGTTGTAATTGGTGGGGGTCCCGGAGGTTATGTTTGTGCTATTAGACTTGCTCAGCTTGGACTAAAAACAGCATGTATTGAGTCAAGAGGATCTCTTGGAGGAACGTGTTTGAATGTGGGATGTATACCTTCAAAAAGTCTCCTAAACTTGTCTGAAGAGTTTCATAAAGTTCAAAACTTATCAAATAAAGGAATTGAAGTTGGTGAAGTTAAGCTAAATCTTGAAAAAATGATGAAGAGCAAGGATAAAGCAGTGACTATACTTACCAAGGGTGTTGAGTTTTTGCTTAAGAAAAACAAGGTAACTTATTACAAAGGGACTGGAAGCTTCAAATCTAATAATGAAATCATAATTAAGGACGATCAAAATAAAGAGACTGCCCTTGAAGCTGAAAAAGTAGTAATAGCAACAGGTTCTGTGCCAGTGTCCTTACCAGGAATAGAGATTGATGAGAAGGTCATCGTCTCTTCAACAGGTGCATTAAAATTAAATAAAGTTCCAAAAAAAATGGTTGTTGTTGGTGGAGGCTACATAGGATTAGAAATGGGTTCTGTTTGGTCAAGGTTAGGAGCAGAGGTACAAGTTGTAGAATTTTTGGATCATATTACGCCAGGCATGGATAAAGAAATTTCCTCAGAATTTATGAAGATTTTGAAAAAACAAGGCATCAAATTTAATATGCAAAATAAAGTGGAAGCTATCCAAAATAATAAAACAGGAGCAGTTGTTTCAACAGTTGATAAAGACGGTAAAAAAAATAATTTTGATTGTGATGTTGTGCTTATTTCAGTTGGAAGAAAAGCAAACACTAATGGTTTAAACCTAGAAGCTGCTGGTGTTGAATTAGATGAAAGAAAAAGAGTTAAAACAGACAATACGTTTAAAACTAATGTTAATAATATTTATGCAATAGGCGATGTTATAAGCGGACCAATGCTTGCCCATAAAGCAGAAGATGAAGGAATTGCAGTTGCAGAAAATATTGCAGGCCAATCAGGCCATGTGAATTACGATACAATACCAGGTGTAGTTTATACTACCCCTGAAGTAGCATCAATTGGTAAGACAGAAGAACAATTAAAAGAATTAAACACAAAATATAAAATTGGTAAGTTTTCGTTTATGGCAAACTCTAGAGCAAAAGCTATAGATGATGCAGAAGGGTTTGTTAAAATTTTAGCAGATGAAACTACTGATAAAGTTTTAGGTGCCCACATAATAGGCCCTCACGCGGGAGAACTTATTGCAGAAATAGGTGTTGCAATGGAATTTGGTGCAAGCTCTGAAGATATTGCTAGAACCTGTCACGCTCACCCAACATTTTCAGAGGCTGTTAAAGAAGCAGCATTATCAGTAGATAAAAGAGCAATACACTCTTAAACTATAGGATTTTGTAGGAAAATCCTAAATTATCCTTTTGTATAAATAAGAATAATTAAATTTTTCAAATTAAATAATCCTTTTTAGATCTATTATGATTATTAACTTTTTTAAAACATTCATTCGTGTTTCTTGGTAAAGCCTTGGTAAGTACCGCAAAACCCTCTTGGTAAAATCTTGGTAAACGTATGTATTTGACTTTAAATTTGGACTTATAATATAGGATCTAGTAATATTATATGATGAAAAAAGTTTTAATATTTATCATTTTTACATTGTTTTTAACAAACAGTTCTTATTCAGAAGAAGCAAATAGCCACGGTGGTGCACTTGAATTACCTGAAAGTGCTCGTCCAAATGATGCAACTATATCTTTATTTGAGAAACGAAAAAAACTTTTTATTGAAAGAAGAAGAAGAGAAGGACGATTGTACACAGTACCTGCAAAAGGAAATGCAAAAAAATTTACTTACGAAAAAAATATATCTAGTTCGAAAGTTGATAAACAACTGTCTGAAGGATATCTTCTGAGCTATCTATTTTATGACAACGGGGCAATTAAATATGATGGTAAAGCAAAAAAAGGACGTTTTGAGGAAGATATAACAGACAAAACACTCTTTTATACTCACTCTACAGGTAAAAGTATTACGTCATATATAGTTGGTCACGCAATATGTGATGGCTATATTTCCTCGATTGATGAAATTATAGATTGGCCGCTTATGGAAAACACACTTTACCATGGTCAACCATTACGAAACCTTTTAAATATGGCAGCTGGTGATAAGCATGTTGTTGACAAAAGATCTACTAGATTTATGGGTTCCTTTGAACACCATAGAGATATGGGTCTTGATACTATTGCTCTTCTTTTACAGGGCACAAAAGCTAAGGGAAATAAAAGTTTTTATAATAATGCTTTAGCGGACATTATTGCAAACTATATAGTTTTTAAATCAGGAAAAGATTATGACAAATTAATGAAAAAAGTTTTTCAAGACAAAATTAAAATTGGAAATGAAATTGCTTATGAAAAACATGGTCAAACTAGGAATATGTCTCAAATAATTCATAAATATAATGGTAGTCCCCAAACTCTTGCTTCATATTCATATTACATGACAAGATTAGATTTTTTAAGATTTGCAGAGGCTATGATGAAAGATTATCAAAATGAAACTTGTGTAGGAAATTACTTGAGAGAATCACAACAACAAGCAATAAAATGGTTTAAATATCGTCCAACAAAAAAAAATGCACAATGGTATCTTCATAATTATTCTAAAAAATATGGATCACAATTTTATTTTGATTTTAAGGGATTGAAAAAAAGAAATATAATTGGAACTGAAGGATACAATGGACAGAATATATTAATTGATTTAGACAATTCACGAATAGTAGTAACAAATAGTGCTGCAACAGGATGGAATGTTAAAACATATATGTTAAATGTTATTAAAAAAGGCAAACTTCCAAAATAAAAATTTAAAATTTTTAATTATCTTTACCAAAGATTTCATTTGAATTAGTATCTTGTAAAATGCCATTTTTATCAAAAAATATTACTCAAGCATTCTTATTTCTTGGTAAATACTTGGTAAGGAAAGAAGAAAAATAAATTGTCTCTAAAAGTATTTTGTATCAACGGTTTTGGCTCGATGAAAAAAAGTCAAATACACT
>CACEFI010000029.1 GCA_902558795.1 uncultured Pelagibacteraceae bacterium
TTGACTTATTCGTCAGCACTTAAATGCACATTAAGATTGGTTGTTTATGAAATAGACCAAGAAAATAACACTAAAGATATTTTATCTGCAAAAGAACAAGAAGTTTATATGGGCGAAGTACCTATGATGACTAACAGTGGTACTTTTATTACTAACGGTGTTCAAAGAGTTGTAGTTAATCAAATGCACAGAAGCCCAGGAGTATTTTTTGATCATGATAAAGGAAAAACACATGCTAGCGGTAAATTATTATTTAATTGTAGAGTCATACCTAATAGAGGCTCTTGGTTAGATTTTGAATATGATGTTAAAGATTTTTTATATTTTAAGATCGATAGAAAAAAGAAAATTTATGCTTCAACATTATTACTGGCTTTAGGGTACTCAAAAGCAGAAATTGCAGATGAGTTTTATGCCAATGAACAATATACTTTTGATCCAAAAACTGAAAAATGGAAAACAAAATTTAATCCAGAGAATTATAAAGCTAAAAATTTTTCAGAAGAAGTAATAGACGCAAAAACAGGTGAAGTAGTAATTAAATTAGGTGATAAAATTAATTTTTTAAATGCAAAAAAATTAGCTAATGATGGTCTTAAAGATATTTTAGTATCAAGAGAATCATTATTTGGAAAATTTTTACACAGGGATGTTAAAGTAAATGATGAGGAAGAGGGTACTTTTTCAATAGGTACTGAGCTTAATGATACTGTAATTCAGCAAATATTAGATGCAAATATACATTCTTTACAAATATCTGTAACAAACTCAATTAACAAAGGTCCTTATTTATTGACCACTATTTTAAATGATAAAAACAACTCAAAAGATGAGGCTATTACAGAAATTTATAAAATGCTTAGACCTGGTGAGCCTCCAACAATTGAAATAGCTACCCAAATTTTCAACAATCTATTTTTTAGCTCTGACAGATATGATCTATCTGATGTTGGAAGAGTAAAAATGAACTCAAGGTTAAATCAAGATTGTTCAGATAAAATTACGATTTTAAGAAATGACGACATTATAGCTATTGTTCATAAAATGTTAGATTTAAGAGATGGTAAAGATGAAGTTGATGATATTGATCATTTAGGAAACAGAAGAGTACGTTCTGTAGGTGAGTTAGTTGAAAATCAAGCTCGTATTGGTGTTTACAGAATGGAAAGAGCTATCAAAGAAAAAATGACAACATTAGATGTTGAGTCAGCAATGCCACAAGATTTAATTAATGCAAAACCATTAACAGTTTCTCTTAAAGATTTTTTTGCAAGTTCTCAACTTTCTCAATTTATGGATCAAACAAATCCATTGTCTGAGATTACTCACAAAAGAAGAGTTTCTGCATTAGGACCTGGTGGATTGACAAGAGAAAGAGCTGGTTTTGAAGTACGTGACGTTCATCCAACTCATTACGGAAGAATTTGTCCGATTGAAACTCCAGAGGGACCAAACATTGGACTAATCAATAGTCTTTCAACTTATGCAAAGATTAACAAATATGGTTTCATTGAAAGTCCGTATAAAAAAGTTAAAGATGGCGTTGTTCAAAACAATGTTGAATACTTATCTGCAATGGAAGAAACTAAATTTACCATTGCACAAGCAAATACAAAATTAGATAAAAATGGAAAAATAACAGAGGAACTAGTTTCTTGTAGACAAAACCTAAATTTCCTTTTAGCTAAACCAGATACTATTGATTACATTGATGTATCACCTAAGCAACTAGTTTCAGTTGCTGCATCACTAATTCCATTTTTAGAAAATGATGATGCTAACAGAGCCCTAATGGGATCGAACATGATGAGACAAGCAGTTCCATTATTAAAACCTGAGTCTCCATTAGTCGGAACAGGAATTGAAAGTGATGTTGCCTTAGATTCTGGTGTTACTATTGTTGCTAAACGAGATGGCACTGTAGATAAAATTGATGGTAAAAGAATTGTAATTAAAGCAACTGAAGAAACCGATTTTTCTAAATCTGGTGTTGATATATATAACTTACAAAAATTTAAAAGATCAAACCAAAATACCTGTATTAACCAAAAACCTTTGGTTAGAGTGGGTGACAAGGTTAAATCTGGAGACATTATAGCAGATGGTCCATCAACTAAATTAGGTGAGTTAGCTTTAGGTAAAAATGTAACCGTAGCATTTATGCCATGGCAAGGCTATAATTTTGAGGATTCAATTTTGATATCTGAGAGATGTGTAACTGACGATGTTTTCACATCTGTTCATATTGTAGAATATGAAATAATGGCAAGAGACACAAAATTAGGTGAAGAAGACATTACAAGAGACATTCCAAACGTTAATGAAGAAGCATTAAAAAATCTCGATGAGTCAGGTATTGTTTATATTGGAGCTGAGGTTAATGCTGGTGATATCTTAGTTGGAAAAGTTACACCAAAAGGTGATTCAGCATCAGGACCTGAAGAAAAACTGTTAAGATCAATTTTTGGTGAAAAAGCAATTGATGTAACAGATACATCTTTGAGAATGTCAAGAGGCAGTAGTGGTACGGTTGTCGATGTAAGAGTATTTAATAGACATGGTATCGAGAAAGACGAAAGATCTATTACAATTGAGAGAGCTGAAATTGAACAAGTACAACAAGATAAAATTGTTGAAGAAGAAATTTTAGAGAGAAGTATTAAACAAAGAGCATCACAGTTTTTATCAGGATCTTCTTTAAACAAGAAAGTTAAAGATTTAGCTGAAGGCACTAAATTAGATTTTGAAACAATAGACAAACTATCTGTTAATGATGTATTTAAAATAACAGTAGGTAACGTTAATGATGAAGCGACTTTAGCTCAACTTAAAGATCAGTACAATAAAGCAAAGCAAGATATTACAGAGAGATTTGAAGATAAAGTATTAAAAATTAGAAGTGGTGATGATTTATTACCAAGCGTGATGAAAATGGTTAAAGTTTTTGTTGCAATTAAAAGAAGACTAAGACCGGGTGATAAAATGTCTGGAAGACACGGTAATAAAGGTGTTGTCAGTAAAATTGTTCCTGTTGAGGATATGCCATACAGAGAAGATGGAAGACCAGTAGATATTGTTTTAAATCCACTCGGTGTACCAAGTCGTATGAACGTTGGTCAAATTTTAGAAACTCACTTAGGATGGGCTTGTAAAGAATTTGGTGAAGAAGTTAAAAAACTAGTAAATGAAAATAATAAAAAAATTGAAAAAACTGAAAAAATATCAAAATTCTTAAAATCTGTTTATGGCGAAGAAATTTTCAACGAAAAAGTTGAGAAGTTATCAAAACCAGAATTTAAAGATTTATGTGAAAATTTACAAAATGGTATTGCAATATCAACTCCAGTATTTGATGGTGCTAAAGAGAAAAACGTAACTGAAATGTTAGAACTTGCTAAATTACCAGGGTCAGGACAAACTTACTTATGGGATGGTAGAACTGGTGAGAAATTTGATAGACCTGTAACCGTTGGAATAATCTATATGCTTAAGCTACATCATTTAGTAGAAGATAAAATTCATGCTAGATCAACTGGACCTTATAGTTTAGTAACACAACAGCCATTAGGTGGTAAAGCTCAATTAGGTGGTCAAAGATTTGGTGAAATGGAAGTTTGGGCGTTAGAGGCTTATGGAGCATCATATACACTTCAAGAAATATTAACTGTAAAATCAGATGATGTTGCAGGAAGAGTTAAAGTTTATGAAACTATAGTTAAAGGTGAAGAAAACTTTGAGTCAGGTATTCCAGAGTCATTTAACGTTCTAGTTAAAGAAATTAAATCATTAGCATTAAACGTGGAGCTCAATTAAGAATGAAAAAAGAACTAACAGATCTATTTAAAAATACTGAGATTTCTGAAGCTCAAAATTTTAATAGCATTAAAATTTCTTTAGCAAGTCCTGAAAAAATTAAATCTTGGACTTTTGGTGAAATTAAAAAACCTGAAACAATAAATTATAGAACTTTTAGACCTGAAAAAGACGGCCTATTTTGTGCTAGAATTTTTGGACCAATTAAAGATTACGAGTGTTTGTGTGGAAAGTACAAACGAATGAAATTTAGAGGTATTATCTGTGAAAAATGTGGTGTTGAAGTAACTAAATCTAATGTTCGTAGAGAAAGAATGGGCCACATTAACTTAGCTACACCAGTTGCTCACATCTGGTTTTTAAAATCTTTACCTAGCAGAATAGCTTTAGCTGTTGATATGAAGCTTAAGGAAATTGAAAGAGTTTTATATTTTGAAAATTTTATCGTAATTGAGCCTGGTTTAACTGGATTACAAAAAAACCAACTCCTTAATGAAGAAGAACTTGCAAAATATCAAGATGAATTTGGTGAAGAGTCATTTACAGCAGGCATCGGCGCTGAAGCAGTGCTTGAAATGTTAAAAAATTTAGATCTTGAATTAGAGCGAAAAAATCTTGTTAGTTTTATTAAAGAGACAAAATCAAAAGTTAACGAAGAAAGAGCAATTAAAAGATTAAAGCTAGTTGAGTCATTTATTGAAACTGGGCAAAAACCAGAATGGATGATTTTAACTGTTGTTCCAGTAATACCACCAGAATTAAGACCGCTGGTACCACTTGATGGTGGTAGATTTGCTACTTCAGATTTGAATGACCTTTATAGAAGGGTAATTAATAGAAATAATAGATTGAAAAGATTAATGGACCTAAAAGCTCCAGATATCATTGTAAGAAATGAAAAAAGAATGCTTCAAGAATCTGTCGATGCATTATTTGATAATGGTAGAAGAGGCAGAGTAATAACTGGAACTGGTAAGAGACCTCTCAAGTCTTTAGCAGAAATGTTAAAAGGTAAGCAAGGTAGATTTAGACAAAACTTACTTGGTAAAAGGGTTGATTACTCAGGAAGATCTGTAATTGTTGTTGGCCCTGACCTAAAACTTCATGAGTGTGGTTTACCAAAAAAAATGGCTTTAGAATTATTCAAGCCATTTTTGTATGCTAGATTAAATAAACTTGGATTAGCATCTACAATTAAACAAGCTAAAAAATTAGTTGAAAAAGAAACAAACGCTGTTTGGGATGCATTAGAATTAATTGTTAGAGAGCATCCGGTAATATTAAACAGAGCTCCAACACTCCACAGATTAGGTGTGCAAGCATTTGAACCTAAACTTATAGAAGGTGATGCGATTGAATTACATCCTTTGACTTGTGCTGCTTTTAATGCTGACTTTGATGGTGACCAAATGGCTGTTCACGTTCCATTAAGTTTGGAAGCTCAATTAGAAGCTAGAATATTAATGCTTTCAACAAATAATATTTTATCTCCATCAAATGGAAAACCAATTATTGTACCAAGTCAGGATATGATTTTAGGTATTTATTACCTATCTCAAGAACCACTTACTGATAAACCTGCAGGATATTTTGTAGATGTTGATGCTATAGAATTTGCT
>CACEFI010000030.1 GCA_902558795.1 uncultured Pelagibacteraceae bacterium
TTGAAATGAGAAGACCAACAGGTGGTGATCCAAATAGAAAAGCTTTAAATCTGCACCACGGTGTTCTGTTGTCAGATGCGTTTATGAGAGCTGTAGAGAATGATGAGCAGTGGGGGCTAAAAAGTCCTGCAGATGGTACCATTCAACAAACAATTTCTGCAAGAAATTTATGGATAAGATTGTTAACTGCAAGAATTGAAACAGGCGAGCCTTATATTATTTATATCGACACTGTTAATAGATTAATTCCACAACATCACAAACTTGCTAACTTGACTGTTAAAACATCAAACCTATGTAGTGAGATAACTTTACCTACTGGTATTGATAAAGATGGAAAAGATAGAACAGCTGTTTGTTGTTTGTCTTCATTAAATTTAGAAAAGTATGATGAATGGAAAAATGATCCAGACATGATCAGTGATGTAATGAGATTTTTGGATAATGTTTTAACTGATTTTATAAAAAAAGCTCCTGATCAATTTAAAGATGCAAAATATTCTGCTGAAAGAGAAAGAAGTGTTGGATTGGGTGTAATGGGTTTTCATTCTTTCTTACAAAAAAATAGAATTCCACTTGAGTCAGTAATGGCAAAATCTTGGAATAAAAAAATATTTAAACAAATTGATGAACAAGTTAACAAAGCGTCTAAAGATTTAGCCGAAGAAAGAGGAGCTTGTCCAGATGCTGCTGAGTATGGTTATCAAGAAAGATTTTCAAACAAAACAGCAATTGCTCCAACTGCTTCCATATCAATTATTTGTGGTGGTGCTTCACCGGGGGTAGAGCCAATTGCAGCAAACAGTTATACGCACAAAACCTTATCGGGTTCATTCAATGTAAGAAACAGATATCTGGAAGAAATACTAGAAACTCATGGTAAAAATGATGACGAAACTTGGTCTACAATCACAACTAACCAAGGTTCAGTATCCCATTTAGATTTTTTAACTGATCTAGAAAAAGATGTTTTTAAAACTGCGTTTGAACTAAATCAAAAATGGATCATTGAGTTAAGTGGAGACAGAACCCCATATATTTCACAAGCTCAATCTGTGAATTTATTTTTACCAGCAGATGTTCATAAAAGAGAATTACATAAAATTCATTTTGATGCTTGGAAGAAAGGTTTAAAAAGCCTTTATTACTGTAGATCAAAATCAATTCAAAGAGCAGAGAATATTAACGATGCAAGCTCAACAGATATTACTGCCAATGTATATAAATCAAAAAATCAACAAGCAAATAAAGAACCAGAGTACGAGGAGTGTCTATCATGTCAGTAGCAGAAAAATTTGAAGTAGAAAAAAAAGAAATTATTCAACCAAAAAAAATGGGATTATTAGTTGAGAATCCTGTTTACAAACCATTCAGATATCCATGGTGCTATGATGCGTGGTTAACACAACAAAGAATTCATTGGCTACCAGAAGAAGTACCTTTAGGAGATGATGTAAGAGATTGGCAAAAAAATTTATCACAGTCAGAAAAAAATCTATTAACTCAAATATTCAGATTTTTTACTCAAGCCGATGTTGAAGTTAGTAATTGTTATTTAAGACATTACACAACTGTATTTAAACCTACAGAAGTACTAATGATGATGACTGCTTTTGCATCGATGGAGACAGTCCATATTGCAGCTTACTCACATTTATTAGATACTATTGGAATGCCAGAATCTGAATACTCAGCTTTCATGAAGTACAAAGAAATGAAAGATAAGTATGATTACATGCAAGACTTTAATGTAAATTCAAAAGAAGATATTGCAAAAACAGTTGCGGTGTTCAGTGCCTTTACAGAAGGGTTACAATTGTTTGCTAGTTTTGCAATTCTTTTAAATTTTCCAAGACATAACAAAATGAAGGGAATGGGTCAGATAGTTACCTGGTCTGTTAGAGATGAAACTCTTCATTGCAACTCTATGATCAGAGTCTTTAAAGAATTTATAAAAGAAAATCCTGAAATATGGACTCCAAAACTTAAAAAAGAACTTTATGAAGCATGCAGAACTATTATTGAACATGAAGATGCTTTTATTGATCTAGCTTTCGAAATGGGTCCAATGGAAGGTTTAACTTCTCAAGAAGTTAAAGATTATATAAGGTTTATTGCAAATAGAAGACTTGATCAATTAGGCTTGGAATCAATCTATGATGTTCAAAAAAATCCTCTAGGTTGGTTGGATACAATGCTTAATGCTGTTGAGCACATGAACTTTTTTGAGGGCCGTGCAACAGAATATTCTAAAGCATCAACTCAAGGTACTTGGGTAGAAGCTTTTAGTTAGTTTTGGAATATAAAAAATACTACCGAAAAACCAGTTTAAAACAAGAAGGGATTGGCTCTTTTTTTTTAAATGAAATTTTAAAAAAAAATCCAAAAACTTTCTTGGAAATTGGAGTTTTTCATGGTGTTACGGCTAGAAATGTTTGTGAACTTTTATTTAAATCTCATGGAAATAATTTTAACTATATAGGGTTAGATTTATTTGAAGAAAGCGATGAAAACAAGAATGAGATTATACCTAATACTACTTTTTCCTCTAACCCAGTTAAACAATTTTATTACAAATATATAAAAAGGCAAAACCCATATAGTTTAGAGGCTGTAGAAGAATTATTAAATAAATTCAAAAATAATATTCATTTAATCAAAGGCAATTCCAACAAAGTGCTAAAAAAAATAGATATGTCAAAAATTGATTATGTTTTTTTAGATGGGGGACATGAATATAATACAGTTCTTAATGACCTTAATTGCTGTATGGATGTAATAAATAATTCTGGAACAGTTTTATGTGACGATTACGACTTGCAACAGGCTCCTGGTGTTAAAAAAGCAATTGACGAATTTGTTAATAAAAATAATCTTAATTGTTCAATTATAGGTAATGGTAGATTTGCTAAGATTGAAAAAAATTAAAACTATCTATAATTTAATTCCATTACTTTTCGATGCTTGCTACCTTTATATTTAGCAAGCGGTCGAATAAGTTTATTAGCAGTGTGTTGCTCCATTATGTGAGCTGACCAACCGGTAATTCTAGAAATTACAAATATTGGTGTAAAAAAATCAGTATCAAATCCCATTAAATGGTATGTGGGACCAGTTGGATAGTCTACATTTGGGTGAATATTTTTTTTCTTGATCATCACTTTTTCAACAATGTCATAAATTTTTTCAAAAGTTTTATCTTTTTTAATCTTAGCAACTTTTCCAAAATATTCTCTCATTGTAGGAACTCTAGAGTCACCTGATTTATAAACTCTATGGCCAAATCCCATCACCACCTCTTTATTTTTAAGAGCATTATTGATCCATTTTAATGCATTTTCAGGTTTCTTAATTTTTCTCATCATATGCATCACTTCTTCATTTGCTCCTCCATGCAGAGGACCTTTCAAACTTGCTATGGCACCAGTTATTGCTCCATGAATATCAGATAAACTACTTGTAATAGTTCTTGCAGTGAAAGTTGAAACATTAAAACTATGCTCTGCATATAAAATTAAAGAAACATCAAATGCTTTTACTATTTCTTTTTGAGGAACTTTTCCAAAACACATATAGAAAAAGTTTTCAGCAAAAGTTAATTCTTTTTTAGGTTTGATAATTTTTTTACCACTCCTAATTCTATAAAATGCAGCTAAAGCAGTAGGAGTTTTTGCAAAAATTCTTAAAGCTTTTCTCATATTAGCTTCTGGAGAAGAGTCAGATGTTTCTTTGTCTTCTAAACCCATTACACTAACAGCTGTTCTTGCAACATCCATTGGATGTGATTTTTTTGGCATATGCTTAATTATTTCATACAAATTTTTTGATAATTCTCTGTTATTTTTCTCTTCTTTTTCAAATTGTTTTAACTGAATTGAATTTGGAAGGTCTTTATTTAAAATTAAGTAAGCAACTTCCTCAAATCTGCAATATTCACATAAATCTTGAGCAGCATAACCTCTATAAGTTAGAGAGTTTATTTCAGGCATTACCTTCGAAACTTCAGTTTCATCAACTACTATTCCTAATAAACCTTTTTTTATTTCGTCACTCATTACTCATGTCCTTCCGTACTAAAGTTATAAATTTTTTCATCAAGTGAGTTGTACTTTTCATACTCAACTAACTCATAAAGTCTTTTTCTAGTTTGCATTTTATCAATAATATTATTCTGATGTCCATTCGCATAAATGTCTCTTAGTCCATCCTCAACATTTTTCATGGCTAATCTTTGTGTAGTGACTGGATAAATCACTATATTATATCCAAAATTCTCTAATTCTTTATAGTTGAAAAGTTTTGATTTACCAAATTCAGTCATATTAGCTAACAAATAACAAGAAAGTTCTTTTCTTACTTTTTCAAAATCTTTTTCATCTTTTAGCGCTTCTGGAAAGATAATTTCTGCTCCAGCATCAATATACGCCTTACATCTATCAATCATTTTATCAATTCCCTCAACACCTTTAGCATCTGATCGTGCAATTATTTTAAAATTACTATCTTTTTTTGCAGCAACGCATTCTTTGATTTTATCAACCATAGCTGATGTTGAAATTAATTCCTTATTATCAAGGTGGCCGCATCTCTTTCTTTCTATCTGATCTTCTAAATGAACAGCTGTAATTCCAAATTCTTCAAAAGTTTCAATTGTTTCTTTACAAGATTTAAAGCCTGTATCTACATCAACAATTGTTGGTAAATTAGTAACCCTTGAAATTAAATAAGATCTAGTACTAACATCTTGTAAGGTTGTTAAACCAATATCTGGAAAACCAAGATCATTAGCCATAACTCCACCCGATATATAAACTGCATCATATCCAATTTCTTCAATTAGTTTTGCAGTTAATGGGTTGTAGGCTCCAGGAACTCTCAATATTTTATTTGATTTTAATTTATCAACAAAATCTATTCTTTTTTGACTTGGTTCTTTGTTGACAAAATGCATTAAAATATCCCTTTCTTTAAATTTCTTTTCAAATCACTTTTTTTAACTTCTATATTTAACTTACCTAATTGACCTGATTTTAATTTTTTTAAATTTTGAACTGTTTTTAAAAAACGATTACTTTCTTTCTTATTAAGAATTCCATCTGTTAAAGTTAAAAATTTATTAATATAGTTTTGTCTTTTAAAAGGTCTTGCGCCATATGGGTGTGCATCTGCTCTATCAAGTTGTTCACTAATTTTTTTACCATTATTTAAGGTTACAATTACTTTAGCTCCAAAAGATTTTTTCTTAGGATTTGGATTGTGATATTTTTTAGTCCATTTTTTATCTTCATAAGTTGTAATTGATTTCCAAATTTTAATAGTACTTTTTTTATTTGCTCTAGCTTTTGTATATGATTTAATATGATGCCAATCTCCATCTTC
>CACEFI010000031.1 GCA_902558795.1 uncultured Pelagibacteraceae bacterium
ATGAATTTGATATACACGGGGGTGGGATAGATTTAATTTTTCCACATCATGAAAATGAAATTGCTCAATCAAGATGTGCAAATGATACTAAGGTTTTTGCTAACTTTTGGCTGCATAATGCTTTTATTACTATGTCGAACGAGAAGATGGCAAAATCTCAGGGAAATATTTTAAAAATAAAAGATTTTAGGAGTAAAGTTAGTGGACAAGTTTTAAGATTAGGTTTGATTAGCGCACACTATAAACAGCCATTGGATTGGAGTGATAAACTATTAGAAGATTGTCAAAATACAATTGATAAATGGTACAATGTTTATTTACCTTCAAACAAAGATTTAGATGAAGAAATTATTCAACCATTGTATGACGATATTAATACACCAGGTTATATTGCAAATTTGCATAAGCTTTATGACAAAGCTAACAAAGGAAATGATCAAGATAAACAGTTATTTAATTCAGCCTGTAATTTTATTGGATTACTTCAAGAAACTAAAGAAGAGTGGTTAAATTATAAAAAAGAAAAAGTTAATATTTCAGAGGTAGAAATTGAAAATAAAATAAATCTTAGAAATAAAGCTAGAGCAGATAAAAATTACAAAGAAGCTGACAATATTCGAAATTACCTTTTGGACAAAGGTGTTTTAATCGAGGATAAAGATGGTAAAACAATTTGGAAATTTAAATGAGCAAGGAAAAGCTATATATTTTTGACACCACATTAAGAGATGGTGCGCAAACGCAAGGCGTTGATTTTTCAATTGATGATAAAAAAAAAATATCAAATTCGCTAGATGCGCTAGGTGTAGATTATATTGAAGGTGGATGGCCGGGTGCCAATCCAACAGACACTGAATTTTTTAATAAGGATCATGGTTTTAAAAACGCAAAACTTACAGCTTTTGGGATGACCAAAAAGTCAGAACATAGTGCGGAAAATGATCCAATGTTAGCATCATTAATTAACTCAAAAAGTTCTTCAGTTTGCTTGTTTGGTAAATCTTGGGATTTTCAAGTTGATGTAGCGCTTGGAATTACTAATGAAGAAAATTTAGAAAATATTAGTGAAAGTGCAAAACATATTGTTACCTCAGGAAAAGAATTCATGTTTGACGCAGAGCATTTCTTTGATGGATATAAATCTAATCCTGATTATGCTTTAAAGTGTTTAAAGGCAGCATACGATCAAGGAGCTAGATGGATTATTTTGTGTGATACAAATGGTGGAACTCTTCCACATGAAGTAACTAAAATTGTATCTGAAGTTACAAAACATATTCCAGGAGAAAATTTAGGTATCCATGCTCATAATGATACGGAGAATGCAGTAGCAAATAGCTTGGCTGCAGTTCAAGCAGGAGCAAGACAAATTCAGGGGACTATCAATGGATTAGGAGAGAGATGTGGTAATGCAAATTTAATGTCTTTAATTCCTTCATTTTTTTTAAAGAAGGATTTTAGTAAAAAATTTGAACTTAATATTAAAAAAGAAAATTTAAAAAACTTAACTCAGTGTTCAAGATTATTAGATGAACTGTTAAATAGAAAGCCTAATAAACATCTACCATATGTTGGAGCATCAGCTTTTTCACATAAAGGAGGAATGCATGTTTCTGCAGTTCAAAAAGATCCAAAAACATATGAACATATCGATCCTGAAGAAGTAGGAAATTCTAGAAATATTGTAGTTTCAGATCAAGCAGGACAGTCCAATATAATGTCTAGATTAAAATCAATTGGTATCCAAATTGAAAAAAATGATCCAAAAATTAAAAAACTTTTAAGTGAAGTTAAAGATAGAGAATTTATTGGTTATAGCTATGATGGAGCAGACGCTTCATTTGAATTATTAGCTAGACGATTAATGGGTGATATTCCAAGATATATTTTGATCAACGAATATGATGTTTCTGTTAAAAAAGATAGTACTGGTGAAATTGTTTCACATGCTAAAGCACAATTAGAAGTTGATGGTCAAAAAATATTATGTGAAGGACAGGGAAACGGTCCTGTTAACGCACTTGATAATGCGATTAGAAAAAATGTAAATAAACTTGCTAAATATTCTGAGTATTTAAAAGACTTAAAATTAGTTGATTATAAAGTTAGAATTTTGAATACAGGTACTGAAGCAGTAACTAGAGTTTCAATTGAAAGCACAGACTCAAAAGGCGTTAATTGGTTCACTATTGGAGTTTCTCCAAATATAATTGATGCATCTTTTAAAGCTTTAGTTGATAGTTTGGATTATAAATTATTTAAAGATAAGGCTCCAGCCAGTCTATAAGTTTGATTTTTCATAAAAAATGTCAGTAAATAATATTACCTTTATTTTACATAAGCCTCAATTATCAGAAAATATTGGCGCATGTGCGAGAGGGATGAAGAATTTCAATTTTCAAAAACTATCAATCATTGATCCAAAACCTATTTTCCCAAATGATAAAATTTTAGCAACATCAGTTGGTGCCAAGAACCTTATTAACAAGAGTAAAGTTTTTGATCACTTAGAACCTGCATTAAAAAATATAGATTATGTGATCGCAACATCAGCAAGATTTAGAAACAAAAATATTAAACACATTCAATTAGAAGACTTAAAAAAAATTGATTTTACAAAAAAAGTAGCATTTCTGTTTGGATCTGAAGCATCAGGTTTATCAAATAATGAGGTTAGTTATGCAAATTACACATTACAAATTCCAACTAACCCAGAATTTAAATCTTTAAATTTATCTCATAGCTTAATTATTATTGCTCAATATGTTTCAAGTATCGTGAAATTGAAGACTTCAAGCTATAAAAAATCTAAAAAAGTTATAGCTGCTTCAAAAAAAGAGATCCACTCAATGACAAATTTATGTATTCAAAACTTAGATGAAATTAACTTTTTTAAGCCCAAAGAAAAGAAACCTATAATGTTGGAAAACTTAAGAAATATTTTCTATAGAATGGAGTTATCAGCTAAAGAAACACGTATTTTAGCCAGTGTATTTGCTAGTTTAGGCAAAAAACGTTGATTGACAAAATGTTCTGTAAGCTTATAAACCCCATTATCAAATGACAAAAAGATTAAACTCTAAACATAAAGTAGACAGACGATTAAAGGTTAACCTATGGGGAAGACCAAAAAGTCCTTTTAACACTAGAGCTTATGGACCCGGCCAACATGGTCAAACAAAACAAGGTAAACCTTCAGATTACGGAATTCAGTTACAAGCTAAGCAAAAACTTAAAGCTTACTACGGTAACATTAATGAAAGACAATTTAGAAATATCTACAAAAAAGCAGTTATGCTTAAAGGGGATACTGGTGAAAACTTAATCGGTTTACTTGAAAGAAGATTGGATGCAGTAATTTACAGAGCTAAATTTGCAACCACGATATTCTCAGCAAGACAATTAATTAACCATGGTCACGTAAGAGTGAATGGTAAAAAAGTTAACATTGGAAGTTATTTAGTTAAAGAAGAGGATACAATTGAAATTAGAGATAAGTCTAAACAACTTGCCATCATTGATATTGCATTAGCTAATAAAGAAAGAGAAGCACCAGAATACATTCAAATGGATGAGAAAAACAAAAAAGTTAAATTTGTAAGAACTCCCAAGTTTGAAGAAGTTCCATATCCAATTGTGATGGAACCAAATCTAGTAATTGAATATTACTCTAGATAAAAAATTAATTTTTAGCCTTAACATTTATTCCTTTAGACTCAAATAGTTTTGCTAATTCGCCGCTTTCGTACATTTCTTTTACGATATCACAACCACCGACAAATTCTTTTTTAACATAAAGTTGAGGGATAGTTGGCCAATCACTAAAAACTTTAATTCCTTCTCTAATATTTTGGTCCTCCAAAACATTTACACTTTGAAAGTTTACTTCAAGAAGTTTTAACATATTCGTTACTGCCATTGAAAAACCACACTGAGGAGCATCAGGTGTACCTTTCATAAATAAACATACATCATTATTTTCAATATGATTTTCAATTAAATTTTTTGTATTGTCGTCCATTATTGCTCCTTTGTTTTAATTGCTAGGGCATGTAATTCGTTTCCCATTTTACCCTTAAGAGAATTATATACCATTTTGTGTTGTTCAATTTTACTTTTACCTGAAAATTGAGAAGAAGTTACTGTTGCTGAGTAATGATTGCCATCACCAGCTAAATCTTGAATTTCAACTGTAGCATCAGATAATGCTTCTTTGATTAAACTCTCAATTTCTTTTAAATCCATTGCCATTATTTGCCTATATAGTTTGGTAACCAATTTGTATTAGATGTTCTTAATTCGTCAATTGTTACTTTTGTCTTTTCATCAATGATCAATTGATCGTCATTTATTGTTCCAAGTTCATCAAAATGTACAGCATTTTTGTTCAAAATATCGGTCACTTTTTGAAGATTGTCATGGTTTACTTCGATGATGTACCTACCTTGATCTTCTGCAAAGTAGTATTGAATTTCATTAATTAGATATTTTGGTTTTTTAAGATTAATTCCTTTGTTTCCTTTAATACACATTTTTGAAACAGCAGTAATTATTCCACCAATTGAAACATCATGAGCACTTTTAATATGACCAGCATTTATTAACTTTAACAAAGTTTCGCCATTATTTTTTTCATTGAACAAATTTATCTCTGGTGGAGGACCATTTTTTTCATCTAAAATATTTCTTGCGAATAGACTTTGATCAATATGACCTTCAGTTTTTCCAATTACTAAAACAGTGTTATCAATTTCTTTGAAGTCCATTGTAATCATTTTATTATAATCTTTGATTAAGCCAACACCACCTATAGAAGGAGTTGGTTTGATTCCTTCATCTTTAGTTTGATTGTAAAAAGATACATTTCCAGACACGACCGGGAATTTTAGATATTCTGCAGCTTCACCAATTCCCTGAACACACTCTACGAACTC
>CACEFI010000032.1 GCA_902558795.1 uncultured Pelagibacteraceae bacterium
TATTAATTTATTTAAGACCTACGGTAGACAATCAAGATAAGTATCCAGATCCCATTGAGTTGTTGCACCTAAAAATCTTTCCCACTCATCGTTTTTATACCAATGAAATACTTTATACATTTCATCTGGCATAGCTGATTTGATAACCTCATCCTCAGCTAAACGATCAAGTGCTTGACCAAGACTTAAAGGTAATTTTTTAACTTCTTTTCCAGCTGCTTGAGCTTCGTACATACTTCGTGACTCTGGTTTTCCTGGATCAATATTATTTGATATTCCATCATCAAAACATTTTAATAATCCAGATCCCATCAAATATGGATTGTGCATTGAGTCAACTGATCGATACTCAAATCTACCTGGAGCTGATACTCTTAATCCACAAGTTCTGTTTTGGTATCCCCAATCAGCATAAACTGGCGCCCAAAAACCTTGATCCCATAATCTTCTGTATGAGTTTACTGTTGAAGATCCAATTGCAGTTAAAGCACCAAGGTGTTTCATCACACCACCAATTGCTTTTAGACCAACTTTACCTGGTAATTGAATATCTTTTGTATCAGGCATAAAAGTATTTTTTCCACCCTCAACATAACTAAACACTTCATCCATCGCTGGTAGAGATTTATGTCCTAATTTATTTACTTTATCTTTTCCACCTGACCATAAGGACATGTTAGTGTGACATCCACTTGCAGACACTCCCATAAATGGTTTTGTCATAAAGCACGCGATTAGATTAAACTCTCTTGCAACTTGAGCACAAATTTGTCTGTAAGTTGAAAGTCTATCTGCATTCCTTAAAACATCATCATACATCCAGTTCAATTCTAACTGTCCTGGTGCATCTTCATGATCCCCTTGAATCATATCTAGACCCATCGCTCTTGCATATTTCATAACTTGCATGAATACTGGTCTTAAAGATTCAAATTGATCTATGTGATAACAATATGGTTTAGAAAAACCTTTCCCAGTCGGTGTGCCATCCTCATTTTTCGTAAGCCACATCATCTCTGGTTCAGTTCCAACTCTTAATTGATAACCATGTTTTTTCTTAAATTCTTGTGCATGAATTCTTAGATTTCCTCGGCAGTCTGAAGTTAAATGAGCACCCGGATTTTCTCTCTCTTCTCTGTTTCTAAAACAAGTTACAAATACTCTTGCTACTTTTTTATCCCAAGGAAGTTGGCAAAATGTTTCTGGATCTGGTATCCCAACTAATTCTTTTGCTTCAGGACCATAGCCAATATAATTACCGTGACGATCTGTAAATAAGTTTGCTGTTGCTCCATAAACCAATTGAAAACCTTTTTCACACGTTCTTTCCCAGTGATCAGTTGGAATTCCTTTTCCAACAACTCTACCTGTTACAGATATGAATTGAAAAAAAATATATTCAATACCAAGCTCATTAATTTTAGCTCTAACTTGTTTTACTAATTTTGATCTTCCTGGTTGGTTAACGTGTTTTTCTAGGTCAGTCATTTTATTTCCCTTCGATGAAATTTTTTATTGGGAACGTTAACTGAAAAATTTTATAGTGTCTAGGAGTCTTGATTATAATAATTATATATAATTTTTATAAGTAGTGTTTAAGAATTAACTCCAAGGGAACGGACTATTCGAAGTAGGGTGAAGTTCACCTTTCTCGTAACGGTTGTATCTAAAAGGTTTTAATAAATCACTCTCTTGACCTAAAATTTCTTTCGCAACAAGTTCTCCTACACCAATCATTTTATAACCGTGATTAGCATCTGCAATCATGTAAACATTTTCTAGAAATCTATCAAAGATTGGGAACGAGTCTGGTGTCATACATCCAAGACCACCTGAGGGACCTTTTCTATACAAATCTGATTTTCCTTCAAATCTTTTTTGACAATGAGCTAAAGCCGAACACCACATATCATTAAAAGCTTCTGTAGTTTGGTATTCTGGAGATTCTATTCCGTATGGATCAACATTAACTTTATCAAAATGTTTATCGACTATGTAAGGAGAAGTACCACCTTGAACACCTAAACCTTCAATGTCAGGTTTGTAATAAATTCCCCAAATTTTATCTGTGATTAATTTTTTTGTTTTATCTGAATACAATGGTGCAGTAGAGTCAACATGGATTACTGGTGGTTGCTCTCCGTTATTCATTTTTAAAAAGTCTGGCTCAACACCAATCACACCTTCTTGAAGCATCCAATATGTCCACATATCAGTTTCGTGCATTTTACCATCTTTACCTTTGATGTTTGCAGTCTTAGGAAGCTCTAACATATTCCAAAAATCTCTAGCCCACGGACCTGCTCCAATTACTACTTGTTCACACTCGATAGTTCCTTTATCAGTTTCAACACCAGTTACAGCTTTACTGTTACTACCTCTTTTAAATCCGTTTACCGTAACACCTTTCATTACTTGGACGCCGTTTGAAGTAGATTTATTTTCAAGTGCTTTAATCGAATCTTTATTAAATGCGTAACCACCTTTTTTTTCATGAAGAACTGAAGTGATACCCTGAGCTTGCCAGTCATCAAACATACCCTTCATATAATTCATACAATCTTTTTCACCTTCAATAAATTCTGATTCGTATCCAATAGCTTTTTGTTGTTCGTAAATTGTTGCAACATCTTCGTGCATTACTTCTGGTGAGATTTGAAGGTATCCAACTGCATTATACTTAAATGCTTTAGGATCACTTTCCCAAACAGAAACTGAATGAGCCATTAATTCTCTCATAGCAGGCTGAAAATAATTATTTCTAACAACACCACATGCAATACCGCTTGCACCTGCTGCAATATCTTTTTTTTCAAGAACTACTATGTCTCCTGGATTTTTGTAAGTTTCTGATAATTTCCATGCTGTACTTAAACCATGAATACCACCACCTATAATAACAACTTTTGCTTTGTTTGGTAATTTTGTCATAATTAATAATATTAATAACAAAATGGAAAGACAGTGAAAGTATTATTTTTAGTACTAAAAAATATATATATAAATCATACAATTAAAATGGTTATAAAAAATATGCTTTAAATAGAGTTAAAAAAAACATAACTTTTATTAATTATGAGCCACCAATATTATAAACCTGCTAAATCTAGACTGCAAAGAAGCGAACTTGCAGTGCCAGGCTCTTCACCAAAAATGTTTGAAAAAGCTTTAGGCTCTGCTGCAGATTATATTTTTTTAGATTTAGAAGATGCAGTTTCTCCAAACGATAAAATATCAGCGAGAGCAAATGTTATCAAAGCTCTTAACGAAATGAATTGGAGAGAAAACGGAAAAACCATTTCAGTTAGAATCAATAGTTTAGACACACATTATATGTACAGTGATTTAGTTGAAATTGTTGAGCAAGCTGGTGAAAATGTTGATACGATTTTAATACCTAAAGCCGGAACAGCAAGCGATGTATACATGGTTGATTGTTTATTGACACAAATAGAAACTAATAAAAATTTAAAAAATAAAATTGGCATAGAATGTTTAATTGAAACTGCTTTAGGCATGTCAAATATAAAAGAAATTGCAAAATCAAGTGAAAGACTAGAGGCTTTGCATTTTGGTGTAGCGGATTATGCTGCTAGTTTAAGAGCTAGAACGGTTGTGATTGGAGGATTGAACCCTGATTATCCCGGAGATCAGTGGCACCATGGATTATCAGAACTTGTAATGACTTGTAGAGCATATGGTCTTAGAGCAATTGATGGGCCATTTGGAGATTTTAATGATCCTGATGCTTATGTAGCAGCTGCAAAACGTGGAGCAGCAATTGGTATAGAAGGTAAGTGGGCAATTCACCCTTCACAAATCGAACTAGCTAACAAAGTTTTTTCACCTCCAGAAACTGAGGTTAATAAAGCTAAAAGAATTTTAGAGGAGTTAGATAAAGCAGCTAAAGAAGGTAAAGGAGCAGCTCAACTTGACGGCAGGATGATTGATGCTGCATCGGCTAGAATGGCCGAGAATGTTGTTAATATTGATAAATTAATTAATAAAAATAAATAATGGATATACACGAGTATCAGGCAAAAGAAATTTTATCTAGTTTTGGAGTAACAATACCAAGAGGAGGAATTGTCTATAGTCCTGAGACTGCTGAAAATAAAGCTAGAGAAATAGGCGGATCAAAATGGGTTGTTAAAGCGCAAATTCATTCTGGAGCTAGAGGAAAAGCAGGTGGAATAATTGTTTGCAATTCACCTTTAGAAGTTGCTCAAGCAACTGACAAGTTATTAGGAAAAAAACTTGTAACAAATCAAACAGGACCTGAGGGAAAAATAGTAAATAGAATTTATATCGAGGAAGCAACAGATATTGAAAAAGAATTATATCTTGGGTTAGTTTTTGATAGAAGTTCTGAAAGTATAATGGTTGTAGCCTCAACAGAAGGAGGAATGAGTGTTGAGGAAATTGCAAAAGATAAACCAGAGTCAATTATTAGATCAAAAATTGAAGTTGCAGTTGGCATTCAAAATTTCCAAGCAAGAGAACTTGCATTTGGATTAGGTGTTGAGCCAGAGTTAATTAGAAGAGCATCAGAAACAATTGTTGGATGTGCAAAAGCATTTAGTGAGCTAGATGCAACAATGGTTGAGGTAAACCCATTAGTTATCTCAAAGCAAAAACAAATTTTAGCTTTAGATTGTAAAATGAGTTTTGATAATAACGCAATGTTTAGACGAGATAAAGTTTCTGAATTGAGGGATAAAACTCAAGAGGACGAGAAAGAAGTTTATGCATCTGACAGAGGTTTAAATTACGTAAGTTTAGATGGAAATATTGGGAATATTATTAA
>CACEFI010000033.1 GCA_902558795.1 uncultured Pelagibacteraceae bacterium
TAAATATTATCGATCAGGATAATAAATATATAATTTTAACCTCTAAAAATCCGATTGTTGATTACTCTTTTAAGTTAAACGACTTAAATTCTAGATCTAAAAATTTTTTGTTATGTAATATTGAAAAACCAGAAGATGACTTAATGTTTGCGCTTATATTAAAAAATTTATCTGATCGTCAAATATCTATAGATAAGAAATTAGTAGATTTTATTATCAAAAGAATTGATAGATCGTATGGCAAAATTTTTGATTTCATATATAAAATCGACAAAATTAGTTTAAAACGAAAAAAACCAATCGATTTTAAAATTATAAAAGAAGCCTTAGGAGAATAATTGAATAAGTACAGAACACATAATTGTAACGAATTAAGAAAAAATGATTTAGCTAAAGAGATTTCAATATCTGGATGGATAAATAAAAAAAGAGATCATGGGAATCTGTTATTTATAGATTTAAGAGATAATTATGGAATTACACAATGTATTATCGATAAAGAAAATAAAAATTTTTTAGATTTAGAAAAAACTCAACTTGAAACTGTTATAAAAGTAAGTGGTAAAGTTGTTAACCGTTCTGATGAGACAATTAATAAAGATATTGAAACTGGTGAGATCGAAGTTGTAATAAGTGAATTTGAAGTATTAGGGACTTGTAAAGAATTGCCAATGCCAGTTTTTAGTGATCAAGAATATGCTGAGGAAATAAGATTAAAATATAGATTTTTAGATCTAAGAAGAAAAAAAATTCATGAAAATATAATCTTAAGATCAAAAGTGATTTCCTATATCAGGAATGAAATGACTAAACTTGGTTTTTTAGAATTTCAAACACCAATTTTAACATCATCAAGTCCAGAAGGTGCAAGAGATTTTTTAGTTCCAAGTAGACTTAACCCTGGAAAATTTTATGCTCTACCACAAGCACCCCAACAATTTAAACAATTAATAATGGTTTCTGGTTTTGATAAATATTTTCAAATTGCGCCTTGTTTTAGAGATGAAGATGCTAGAGCCGATAGAAGTCCAGGAGAGTTTTATCAGCTTGATCTAGAAATGTCATTTGTAGAACAAGAAGATATTTTTAATGTTGTTGAAACTTTAATGGTTAATACTTTTAAAAAATTTTCAAATAAAAAACTAATGTACGATAAATTTCCAAAAATTTCATATGCTGATGCGATGTTAAATTATGGGAGTGACAAACCTGATTTAAGAAACCCATTACTTATAAATGATATTACAGAAATATTTACAAGAGAAGATGTATCGTTTGAGATATTTAAAAAACTTGTAAAATCTGGTTCAAAAGTCAGATGCATTTCTACTAAAGATACAAAAAATAAACCCAGAAGCTTTTTTGACAATATTGATAAATGGGCCAAAGAACAAGGTGCTTCTGGATTAGCATATTTTACTTTTGAAAAAGAAAATCAACTTTCAGCGAAAGGACCAATTGGAAAGTTTTTTTCTAAAGAAGCTTTAGAAGAAATAATGAAAAAAACTAACTCAGAAGTAGGAGATAGTATTTTTATGGCGTGTGGAAAACAAAATGATTTAGAAAAAATAACTTCGCTTGCTAGAGACAAAATAGCTAAAGATCTAGATTTAATTGATGAAGATGTTTTTGCTTTTTGTTGGATTGTTGATTATCCAATGTTTGAGAGAGATGAAACAACCAATAAAATTGAGTTTAGTCATAATCCATTTTCTATGCCACAAGGTAATTTAACTGAAGAAAATTTTCAAAAACCCCTAGATATATTAGCTTATCAATACGATATTGTTTGTAATGGTATCGAGCTTTCATCGGGAGCAATAAGAAATCACAAGCCAGATCTAATGTACAAACTTTTTTCAATAGCAGGTTATGACAAGAAACAAGTAGATGAAAAATTTAGTGGAATGATCAATGCACTAAGTTATGGAGCTCCACCTCACGGAGGAATTGCTCCTGGTATTGATAGGATAGTAATGTTACTAGCAAATGAAAAAAATATTAGAGAAGTAACGATGTTTCCAATGAACCAAAATGCACAAGACCTAATGATGAAAGCTCCATCTGATGTCAATGAAGAACAATTAAAAGAACTTAATATTGCTATAAAAAATAAAAATTAAACTATTTTTTACCTTTTAAACTTATTTTAACGTCTGAAAGATCTACTAAATTTTTTTTATAATTATTTCTAACAAAACCTTTACTAGTTATATCTTTTACAATTTTTAATAATTGGTTTTGGTCTTCAGACTGAACCTCTTCATTTGAAGCTGGTTCGTTTCCACCAATAGATGGTGTGTGAGCAAGATCTTCTCTATTTTGATAAGATATAGCTAATTCTCTAAAAATGTAGTCTAATATTGAGCTAGCGCTTAATATTCTATCGTTTCCATGTACTTTTCCAGAGGGTTCGAATTTAGTACCAACGAATGCACTTATGAATTCGTCTAAAGGGACACCGTATTGAAGACCTAAAGATACAGCGATAGCAAAATTATTCATTAGCGCTTTTACCAATTCACCTTCTTTACTAGTATCGATAAAAATTTCTCCTATTTTACCATCTTCATACTCACCAGTATGTAAGTAAACTTTATGGTCTCCAATTGTAGCTTTTTGAATATATCCTTTTCTTCTATCCGGCATTCCAAACCTTTTACCACCTCTTTCAGCAGATTTATTAAAGTTTGAAATAATATTTTCTTTATTGGTAGAGCTTGTCTGATTTGTTTCAGCTACAACTTCGACTTTTTTGCTTTCGATGACTTTATTATTATTTGGGTCAAGACTTTTTGTTTTACGATTATCAAGTTTAACATCTAAGACTTCAAACTTTCCATCATCTCTTTTTTCAAGGTTTTTTAACTCAGTTTCATTAATATCATCTAAGTAATGATTAACTTTGAACGTACATGTGTAGTAAGTCTCAACTAAATATTTTGCCATTTAACTCCAATTTAAATTTTAATTTGAATATTGAATCAATTAATTTATATACAAATTCATATTTTAGTCTAATTTAAATTATACAATTTTTAATTGAATAAATAAAAAAATTTTATGTTGACACTTTTAAAAAAAATTTTCACTTGGTGGAATCAAGATACCTTTGGCACTAGATTAAAAACAATTTTTTTTGGAAAATTTATTGGTAGTGATGAACTTGGTAATAAATATTATGAAAGTAAAAATGGAAAGAGATGGGTTATATACGCGAATACTATTGATGCTTCTAAAATACCAGTTGAGTGGTATTCATGGATGCATTTTACCTCCAATAAGATAGAAAAAACTCATGAACTTGTTAAATATGATTGGCAAAAGCCCCATCAATCAAATTTAACTGGTACCGAAAAAGCTTATTATCCTAATAAAGATAAAGATGGAATCAAAAAAAAATATTCTAGCTGGAAACAATAAATTTAACTTTTATCTCTTTATTTTAATTTATTTTTTTTTAACAAGCTTCTCATTTGCTAGAGATAACACAGAAGGTACTTTTACTGATTTAAAAATATTAGATAAAATTAGTTCAAAAAACTCTTTGGTAAAATTAAGAAATGGAGAGTTAATCACCTTTAAAGATCTTTCTATTAAAAGTTTGAAATGTAAAAATTCACAATTTGATGATGATCCTGAAATTACAGCATATATCCAAGTAAAAGATCTTACAGATGAGAATAATAATGAAGTATTTGTATTTAATGGGTGGATGTTTTCATCAAGCCCATCAATAACTCCATTTGATCATCCAGTATATGATGTTTGGCTTACAAAATGTTATTAGACTATAGTATCTTTGTCTAACCAGCTTACATTAAAATCAGAATTAATAAATTTTTTATGACTTAGAAGTTTTTTATGTAGTGGAATTGTTGTGGTAATTCCTTCTATAACAAATTCATCTAGAGATCTATTCATTCTTTGAATTGCTTCAGTTCTATTTCTTCCATGACAAATTAGCTTGCAAACCATACTATCGTAATAAGGCGTAACTTTATATCCTTGAAAAATAGCTCCATCTACTCTTGTTCTAAAGCCAGATGGTTGATGACACATACCTATAGTGCCTGGTGATGGTTGAAAGTTTTTACTTGCATCTTCTGCATTTATTCTGCACTCAATTGCATGACCTCTTGGGTTTATATCTTCTTGTTTTAAAGCCGTTTCTCCAGAAAAAGCAATCCAAATCTGTTCTTTAATAATGTCAACTCCGGTCACCATTTCTGTTACAGGATGCTCAACTTGAACTCTAGTATTCATCTCCAGAAAATAAAATTTTCCATCTTCATAAATAAATTCTACAGTTCCAGCTCCCATGTAGCCAATTTTAGCAACCATATTTACTGTTCTTGAAAATAAATCTTTTCTTATTTCATCATTTAAAACTGGGCTTGGTGTTTCCTCGATTAATTTTTGATGTCTTCTTTGAACAGAGCAATCTCTCTCATGGAGATGAACGACATTATTTTTACCAGCTAAGATTTGAACCTCTATATGTCTTGGATTTTGAAAAAACTTTTCAATGTAAACTTCATCATTGCCAAAATATTTTTGAGCCTCTGATTTTGCAGTAGAAAACAAGGTTTCAAATTCCTCTTCTTTGTAAACAATTTTCATACCTTTTCCACCACCACCACCAGATGCCTTGATTAAGACAGGAAATCCAATTTTTTTACATAATTCTTTGGCTTGAGCTATATCAGTAACACCACCTTCCGAACCTTCAATTACTGGC
>CACEFI010000034.1 GCA_902558795.1 uncultured Pelagibacteraceae bacterium
TCTTCTGGTCTACAACCAGCTGTGTATGGAGGAAAATCAATAAATGTAAAACCAGCACCATCTGTAAAGTTTGGTGTCCAGTTAAATATGATTGTTCCTCTACCTTCTTTTTCAGCTGCTGCTAATTCTGCCCAAAGCGCATCTGCACTTCCAGCAAACTTAACCCACCAAAGGTCTCCTAAACCTAAAGCATCAACTCTTTGTGGAATTAAGTCACCATGCCAAGTCTGTGGACCTTCCAACATTCTTCCTTTTCCATCTGGTGAATCAGGTGTTGTAAAGTTTTTTGCACAGTCTGGGTTTTTTAAAGCTGTCCAATCTGGTAAACCTGGACATAATCCTTTTTCAACAACCCAGTTCGGATATCCCATATCTTCAAGAGTTCTTGCTTCATGATCACCCCAATCTAACAAACCACCTTTATCCAAAGCAGTTGTGAAAGATTTACCAAATGCAGATTCCCATACCTCATGAGAGA
Organism: uncultured Pelagibacteraceae bacterium; assembly: GCA_902558795.1. Taxonomy (GTDB): domain Bacteria; phylum Pseudomonadota; class Alphaproteobacteria; order Pelagibacterales; family Pelagibacteraceae; genus Pelagibacter. The sequence continues at coordinate 479 of CACEFI010000034.1, forward strand.
TAGTTACATCTCCAATTCTGATTGATTCATAAACAGCTTGAGAGTCAGCATTAACATAACTCACATTATTACCCATATCCTCAAAAATTCCTCCAATTACGTAAGCCATTACAATTTGGCTAGACCAATTGTGTGTTGGAATTACTATAGGTTGGCTACTGTCACCCGATTTTTTAGCAGTTTTGTCTCCTCCCTGCATAAAGAAAATCGCTGCAGCGATAAGAACGACCGCTCCAATTATTAGCGGTAAACTTTTATTTTTCATTTTTATTACCCTCCATTAATATTAATAGTTTAAAGTATGTTCCTAATTAAACTTATAGTCAACTCGTTTTGATTATAATAAGCTTATATAAAATATATATAGTTTAAGTAAAATGTTAGGAACTAGTAACGAAATCAGAAATCCAGGTTTAAGAGCTTTACCACCTGGGGTTGAAAGATATTTTGTTAAAGGTGGCGGTTTATCAGTAATAGAGATTTTTCCTGAAGATAAAGTTGAAATTATAAATGATGATGGAAAACAAATTTGTGAAATTATTGTTTTCAATTCAAATGGTAAACCCGATTTATCAATTTTAAATCTTAAAGAAAATGCAAACGCAGAATTTTCAAAAAGAACAATCACAAAAGATGAAAAAATTTCAAAAATTTTTAAAAAAAGGAATCTAGATCTTAATAAAGCTAAATCATCAATCATATTTGATGAGGATTGTTTGATGGGAGAAAAAATATCTCTTTCATCGAAAGACAAATGCTTTGTTTTAATTGCTGCACCTGGTGATCCTCTTAATGTTCATGAACAAAATCCACCAACTGACTTTACAGTATTTATTAATAGAGCAAAATTTTCAGAAACAGATGAGCAGTTCATTTTACCTGAGCCATTAAGTGATCCTATAGTTGAACAATTAGTTAAAAGAAGAACAGCAGAAACTTATGAGGTGAAAGCTGGAGAATACATTCAAATTATAGATACAGGTGGAAGACAATGTTCTGATTTTTTAGCTTTTGATACTCATAAATTAAATGATGGTATTGAAAGTATAATTGATGATAAAGCAACAAGAACCTTCATGGGTAGCGCTTATCCAGGCCCAGGATTATTTTCAAAATTTTACGATGGTGATCATGAGGCAATGGTTGAAGTTGTAAGAGATACTGTTGGAAGACATGATACTTTTAATTTAGCTTGTACTTCCAAATACTACGAAGATTTAGGATATATGGGACATATTAATTGTACCGATAATTTTAATAAAGGATTAGAAAAATATGACATCAACGCGCGAAAAAGTTGGTCAGCAATAAATCTTTTTTTTAATACAGCAATTGATGCAAATAATATTGCAACATTTGATGAACCTTGGTCAAGACCTGGTGACTATGTTTTGTTCAGAGCTTTAAAGGATTTAACATGTGTTTCATCAGCCTGTCCCTGTGATGTTGATGCTGCTAATGGGTGGAATCCTACAGATATATTTGTTAGAACTTACGGCAAAAAGAATAAATATTCAAAAGCGATTGCATTTAGAATGAAAACAGATTCTGAACCAAAACTAACTCAAGAAACAGGTTTTCATAAAAAAACATCTGAACTAACTAGAAACTTCGTTGAATATAAAGGTTTTTGGTTAGCTAATAATTTTACTAACTCAGGAACAATAAAAGAATACAATGCTTGTAGAGAAAGTGCTATCGCAACTGACCTTTCCCCACTTAGAAAATTTGAAATACTTGGTCCTGATGCTGAAAATTTAATGCAATACACTTTAACTAGAAATGTTAAAAAATTATCTGTTGGTCAAGTTGTCTACACAGCAATGTGTTATGAAAACGGATGCATGCTGGATGACGGTACTTTATTTAAGTTTGGACAAGATAATTTTAGATGGATTGGTGGAGATGAATACAGTGGTGAATGGTTAAAGGAACAAGCTAAAAAGAAAAACTATAAAGTTTGGATAAAATCTGCAACTGATCACATACATAATATTGCTGTTCAAGGTCCTAATAGTAGAAAAATTTTAGAAAAATTTGTTTGGACCGCACCTATTCAACCATCAATTTCTGAACTTGAATGGTTTAGATTCAATATTGCACGAATTGATCATGAAACAGGTACCCCTATTGTTATTTCAAGAACTGGTTACACTGGTGAACTTGGTTATGAAATATGGTGTCATCCAAAAGATGCGAGTGAGGTTTGGGATAAAGTTTGGGAGGCTGGAAAAGAATTTAATATAACGCCTTTAGGATTAGAGGCTTTAGATATGGTGCGTATTGAAGCTGGTTTAATTTTTTATGGTTATGAATTTGATGATCAAACAGATCCTTTTGAAGCTGGAATAGGTTTTACTGTTCCTTTGAAAACTAAAGAGGACGATTTTATTGGTAAAGAGGAACTAATTAAAAGAAAAGCAAACCCACAAAAAAAATTAGTAGGCTTAGAATTAATTGGTCACGAACCTGCTGTGCACGGTGATTGTGTTCACGTCGGTCGCGCACAAATTGGTGTTATAACAAGTGGAATGCTTTCTCCAAAACTTGGAAAAAATATTGCCCTTTGCAGAATTGACGTAAAATATTCTGAAATTGGAACTGATGTCGAGATCGGAAAATTAGACGGTCATCAAAAAAGAATTGGTGCAAAAGTTGTGTCATTTCCTTTTTATGACCCAACAAAATCTAGGGTAAGAGCGTAAATGAAAGGAACAAAAGATTTATTAGATTTTTGGGAGGATCAAGTAAGACACTCTCATAGCTCAAGCAATTATTTTTTTCGTAAATCTCCTTCTCATTACCACATGATGTTATTGGTTATGAATGCATTTAAACAAGGTGAAAAGTTATCAGTTGAAGAGCTTAAAACAAAATTATTTAAAACTTCTAGACCTAAATCAGCATTAATAATTAATGAAGCGTGTGAAAATAACTTTTTCTATTTAGAGAAAACATCATCAGATCAAAGAAAAAAAAATATTAAACCAACTGAGTCATTTGTTAAAGAATTTGACGAGTATATGGAAAAGTTAAAAAGTTTAGAACTATAAGTTTTTAATTTAGTTGCGAGTAGGTTTTATTTTTTACTTAGAACTTGTTTTACTGTTTCACCCATAACAGAAGGATTTTTAGAAATAGTTACACCACATTCTTTTAAAAGTTCTACTTTTTCTACTGCACTTTCCCCATAAGCTGAAACTATTGCTCCTGCGTGCCCCATTACTCTGCCTTTTGGCGCTGTTAAACCTGCTATGTAACCTATTATTGGTTTTTTCATATTCTCTTTTGCAAATTCGCCTGCTGCAACTTCTTGTGGTCCACCTATTTCACCTATCATTAAGATCGCATCCGTTTCATCATCAGTTTCAAATTTTTCAATAATATCTCTAAATGAGCTACCATTTATTGGATCTCCTCCAATACCTACACTTGTGGAAACTCCAATATTTAAATCTTTTAGTTGTTGTGCCGCTTCATAACCTAAAGTTCCAGATCTACTTATAATTCCAACTCGTCCTTCTTTATAAATATGACCTGGCATAATTCCTAACATTGACTTTCCAGGACTAATTATTCCTGCACAATTGGGTCCAACCAAAGTCATTTTTTCTGTTCTAGAATATCTTCGCATATATCTTTTAATTCTGATCATGTCGTGTGAGGGAATTCCATCTACAATGGCCACACAAGATTTGATACCTGCATCAGCAGCCTCCATTGCAGAGTCTGCAGCAAAAGCTGGGGGAACAAATAATATTGATGCCGTTGCTCCAGTGTGCTTAACAGCATCTTTTACTGTATTGAATACAGGTCTATCCAAATGTTTTTGGCCACCCTTGCCAGGAGTAACACCCCCAACAAGATTAGACCCATACTTTATCATTTCTTCAGCATGAAAAGTTCCCATTTTTCCAGTGAACCCTTGAATTAAAATTTTTGTTTCTTTATCAATAAATACTGCCATCTGATTATTTTAATGCTGCAACCGCTTTATTTGCAGCATCCTCCAATGTATCTGCTTCAATATATTTTAATTTACTATCTCGAAGAATTTTGTTTCCTTTTTCAACATTTGTTCCAGCCAACCTTATTACCAATGGAACATTAATTTCAATCTTTTCAAGTGCCTGCACTATTC
>CACEFI010000035.1 GCA_902558795.1 uncultured Pelagibacteraceae bacterium
TTGCTGACTTGGGTTTTCACAATTAAGATAGTTGCAATCTTCACTAAAACTTTTAATTACAGTTTGTGTTAAGTCTGAAATGGATATTTGTTTTTCATTTGCAGATTTAATTATTTTATCATCAACATCAGTAATATTTCTAACATAAGTAACTGAAGAATATTTGCTTTTAAGTATTTTAAAAAGGATATCAAAGATAACTATTGGTCTTGCATTACCGATATGAGGGTCGTCGTAAACGGTAGGACCACAAACATACATACCTACATTTTTTTCATCTATTGGAACAAACTTTTCTTTTTTGTTTCTTAAATTATTTGTTAAAAAAATATCTTTATTCATCATTTTAGAAATATACTTAATTTATAGATTTGTGAATCTATTTGATTAATTTGGAATTTTGCATACTGGAATTGGCTCCATTTTATGCAAATTTTGTTTTCTTATAGTTTCGTATTTAGCTCTATTTGATGAATTAGGATTATTCATCGCCTCCTCTAATTCATGATATTTTAAACCCAATTGACCTTCATCGGTTCGACCATCATCCCATAAACCATCTGTTGGAGCTGCTTCAATTATTTCATTTAAAATTCCAAGTTCTTTTCCAATTTCCCAAACCTCAGTTTTATTACAATCAGCAATTGGTGATATATCAACACCACCATCACCATATTTTGTATAAAATCCAACTCCAAAATCTTCCACTTTATTACCTGTGCCAACTACAATTCCTTTATTTGCAGCAGCCACTTGATAAAGAGTAGTCATTCGTAATCTTGCTCTCGAATTTGCCATACCGTGTTCGTTATCAAATTTAGCTAAACTAGAAGAAAAAGCTGAAAATAATTCATCTAAATTTATTGTATGTGCCTCAACATTATTAAATTTATCAACTAACCAATCTTGATGCTTTAAGCTTAAATCATGTTGATTTGATTTTTGTTTAATTGGCATAGATAATACAATTGTTTTTAATCCAGTCATTGCACTTAAAGTACTTGAAACAGACGAGTCTATTCCACCAGATATTCCAATTACCAATGATTGAGCCTTACTTGGCATATCATTTACATAATCTTTTATCCAATTAGATATAAAATTTACTTTTTCTGAAGCATCCATAGTTTTAAAATATTATTAGTTGGTATCTTTTACAATGATTTAAGATGCCGCTCTGTCTGCATTTTTAGAATATGAGCTATTCTTTTTTATCTCATCAGAAATTAAAAATGCTAATTCCAAAGCTTGGTTTGCGTTTAGTCTTGGATCGCAATGAGTATGATATCTTGAGGAAAGATCTTCCTCTGATATTTTTTGAGCACCACCAATACATTCAGTCACATTTTGACCCGTCATTTCGATATGTAATCCTCCTGCATAGCTACCTTCGCTTTGATGGCAAGCAAATACATTCTTAACTTCTTTTAAAACGCTATTAAAAGGTCTTGTCTTAAATCCAGTTGCAGCTTTAATTGTGTTGCCATGGCAAGGATCACATGACCAAATCACATTTAAACCTTCTTTTTTAATTGCTCTAATTAATTTAGGTAAATGTTTTGAAACATTGTCAGCACCAAATCTAGAAATTAAAGTTATCTTCCCTTTTTCATTTTTAGGATTAATTTTGTTACAAAGGTTAATTAAATCTTCAGGTTTTAATGTTGGTCCACATTTAATTCCTATTGGGTTTTCAATTCCTCTACAAAATTCAACATGTCCACCATCAAGTTGTCTAGTTCTATCTCCAATCCAGACAAAGTGTGCAGAAGTATCATGGTTTTCTCCTGTAGTAGAGTCTGTTCTTGTCATCGTTTCTTCAAATGGAAGCAGTAATGCCTCATGTGAAGTCCAAAAGTTTACAGTTTTTAATCTTCTATTGAAATCTGCATTAATTCCACACGCATCCATAAATGCTAATGCATCAGCTATTTTGTCCTCAAGTTCTTTAAATCTTTTTAATGTTGGGGTATTTTTAATAAAGCCAAGATTCCAAGTATGAACTTTTTTTAAATCTGCATAACCACCATGAGAAAATGCTCTGATAAGATTTAATGTTGCAGCTGATTGAGAATAAGCTTTAAATAATCTTTTAGGATCAGGAACTCTAGCTTTTTCAGTAAATTCCATTCCATTGATGTTGTCTCCTAAATAACTCGGAAGCTCAACACCGTCCTTGGACTCTACTGGTGAACTTCTGGGTTTTGAAAATTGACCAGCAATTCTTCCAAGTTTCACAACTGGTAAAGACGCTGAGTAAGTTAACACTAATGACATCTGAAGCATCAATTTAAATGTATCTCTTATATTGTCAGGATTAAATTCTGCAAAACTTTCCGCGCAGTCTCCGCCTTGTAGCAAAAATGCTTTTCCATCTACTACTTCAGCAAGCTGATCTTTTAAGTGTCTGGTCTCTCCAGCAAAAACTAAAGGGGGGAATGTTCCTATCTTATCTAAAACTGTATCTAATTCCTTTTTGTTTGGATAATCAGGAATGTGTTTTACAGGATATTTTCTCCAACTATTTTTTTTCCAATTTTTCATATTCAACTTAAGATTGTTTTAGCAGAGATAATTAATTATTCAACTGTTACAGATTTAGCTAAATTTCTTGGCTTATCTATATCATAACCTTTTTTAAGAGCTGAATAATATGCAAGTTTTTGAAGTGGGACAGTTAAAAGAAATGGAAGCAAATCATCATTTGTGGTTTCAACCTCAATTGTTTCCCATATATTTTCAGATAAAATTTCATCCTTACTTTTATTGGTGATTAATAAAACTTTAGCTCCTCTTGCAACCACTTCCTGCATGTTTGAAATAGTTTTTTTATAGTAATTGTCTCTTGGAGCTAAAACAACTACAGGCATACCTTCTTCAATTAATGCTAACGGACCATGTTTCATTTCACCTGCAGGATAACCCTCTGCATGAACGTAAGATAATTCTTTAAGTTTTAATGCTCCCTCCAATGCAATTGGAAAAGAAAAGCCCCTTCCTAAAAACATTGATCCTTTGGCTTCATTAAATGTCGATGCAATAGCTTGAATATCATTATCTATCAGCAATGTTTCTTCAATGAGTTTTGGTAAATTTTTAAGATCTTTAATTTTTAATTGATAATCTTCGTCACTAATTTCTTTTCTTAATGATGAAAGTTTTAGTGACAGAATATATAATACAAGTATTTGACCTAAAAATGCCTTAGTAGAAGCAACTCCAATTTCTGGGCCACAATGAATTGGTAATACAAAATTTGAGTCTCGAGCAATTGAACTTTCAATTACATTTACAACAGCACAAGTCTTCATATCATTCTTATTGCATAAATCTAAAGCAGCATAAGTATCAGCAGTTTCACCTGATTGAGACACAAAAACATATAAGGTGTCATTTTTAAATCTGTTTTTTCGATATCTAAACTCTGATGCTATATCAATATTAACATCTAAGTTTGTCAATTCTTCAAACCAATATTTAGCCATTAAACAAGAATGATATGCAGTGCCACAGCCAATCAACATAATTGATTTAATTTCATCAATTTTCCAAGGAAAATTATAAATATTGATGTCATTATTCATACTATCTACATACTCTTTAATACCAGTTTTTATAGTTTGTGGTTGCTCTTCAATTTCTTTAGCCATGAAATGTTTAAAATCACCCTTATCATAATTTTGTTCGTCAGAAGAAAGTTCTAAAACTTTTTTATTAATCTTTATTCCATCCTCATTAAAAAAATGAACTTCATCTTTTTTAACAAAACAAAATTCACCATCATCCAAATAGGTTATTTTGTTTGTCATTGATTTTAGAGCATAAGAATCTGATCCAAGGTAATTTTCATTAGGGCCATAACCAACTGCTAGAGGAGAGCCTCTTCTTGCGCCAATTATTAGATCAGGCATATCTTTAAAAATAATTCCTAAGGCAAAACTTCCATGTAACTGTTTCAAAGTTTTTGTTATAGCTTCTTGTAATTCGTAATATTTAATATTTTCTGTAATAAGGTGAACAATTACCTCTGTATCTGTTTGAGATTTAAACTTATGTCCTTTACCTAATAAAAACTTTTTTAATAAGGTTGAATTTTCAATTATTCCATTGTGAACTACTGATACATTTTCTGATGAATGTGGATGAGCATTTACACTATTGGGCACCCCATGAGTGGCCCATCTAACATGACCAATACCGATATTTCCTGAAAGACTCTTTAAATCAAAACTATTTTCTAAATTTTCTACTCTTCCTTCAGATTTAACCTCATTAATATGACCATCAGCTAATGTTGCAATTCCAGCTGAGTCATAGCCTCGATACTCTAATTTTTTAAGAGAATTAACAATGCTGCTTGATACTGATTTATTGCTAGAAATTCCTATTATTCCACACATACATTATTTTCTTTTATAATTATTAATTTCAGCTTGTTGCGACCTTGTAAGAGCTAAAGATTTTTTTTTTACATTTTTAGTGATTACCGAACCTGCTCCAACAATACTTTCTTGATTTATAGTGAGCGGTGCTACCAAAGATGAATTTGATCCTATAAAAACCTTATCTTT
>CACEFI010000036.1 GCA_902558795.1 uncultured Pelagibacteraceae bacterium
TTTTTTTTAATAGCTATACTTTGTTTTTCTTGTTCAAAAAAAGAGATCGAAAAATCTACAATTAATGAGGTAAATTTGGAATCTCAAATGATAGAGGCATACAAGGAAGGAATAAAAGAACTTGAGGCAGGAGATGTTCTCTTTGCAGCTAAAAAATTTAATGAAGCAGAAATTTTATTTCCACAATCAGACTACGCACCGAAGTCGGCCTTGATGGCAGCATATTCATATTATACTCAAAACTATTATGGAGATGCAATGGCTGAACTAATTAGATTTATGAGAGTATATCCAAATCATCAAGATATTGTTTATGCAGAATATTTGTTAGGCCTTTGTTATTATGAACAAATTATAGATGAGAAGAAAGATCTCCAATCAATAATAAATGCAAAAAAAACATTTAAAAGTTTAATTTCTAAATATCCTAATACAGAATTTGCTACTGATGCAATGTTCAAAATCAATTTAATTAATGAGGTTTTAGCTGCTAAGGAAATGTATATCGGCAGGTTTTACGTAGATAAAAAAAAATGGATCTCAGCAATAAATCGATTTAGGACTGTTGTTGATGATTATGAAACAGTAATAAAAAAAAATATATTAAAATTTTTTTACTTTTTCGTTGATGCATCTTTTAAAATCCACTCAATTAGTTTTATAAAGGATATTCCTCTATATTTTGCTATTTCTGGAACAAGAGATAATTTTGTCATGCCAGGTTGAGTATTAACCTCTAATAAATAAAACTTATTTTTATAAAATTTGAAATCTGATCTAGTAACTCCCTTACAACCAATAATCTTGTGTGCTTTAAATGATAAGTTCAATACCTCATTTAATTTATTTTTTGGAAGTTTAACTGGAATTATATGTTCAGTTTTTGCATTTACGCTGTATTTAGCTTGATAATCGTAAAATTTTCTCTTTGGTTTAAGCTCTATTGCTCCTAATTTTTTATTGCCCATGATCGCAACTTGAATTTCTCTTCCACCAATAAATTCCTCTATCATGATCTCTTTATAAATTTTCATTAAACTTAAAACTCTTGAGATATTTTTTTTTGTGCAAATAAAAACATTTACACTTGAGCCTTCGTTAATCGGTTTTAATACGACTGGAAATTTTAACTTCTTTTCAATATTTTTTATCAAATCAAAGTCATTTTCCTCATAAGAATATTTAATATATTTTGGGGTATTAATTTTATTTTTTATAAAAATTTTTTTCGATATAGCTTTATCCATTGCCAATGAAGAGGCAATTACTCCTGAATGAGTATATGGAATTTTAAAACCTTCTAGGATTGTTTGTATATAACCATCTTCACCAAACTGTCCATGTAATGCATTAAATATAATATTGGGTTTAAATTGATTAATATTTTTTGATAAATTGCCATCAGGTTCAGAAATTTTAACTTTATAGCCATTTTTTTTAAGCTCTTTTGCAACTTGCAAACCTGTATCAAGACTAATTAATCTTTCTTTTGAAATTCCACCAGCGAGTATTAGTATTTTTTTTTTCAATTTATTCTAAAATTTTTATTTCCGTTTGTAACTTTACACCAGTTTTTTTTAAAACGCTTTCAGATACAAAATCTATTAATTTTTTCATATCTTCAAATTTAGCATCACCTTTGTTTACAAAAAAATTACAATGTTTTTCTGAAATACAGGCATCTCCAAATGATTTTTCTAAGGGGACTGACTCTTTTATTAATTGCCAAACTTTTTTATCTGATTGATCTAATGGATTTTTAAAGGTGCTTCCACTAGTTTTAATTCTAGTAGGTTGCGCTTTTTCCTTTTTTTCTTTTAATTCTTCTATTTCCTTCTTTATTAAATTTGAATTTTTTTTAAAACCTTTAAAGGATGCACTTAAAAAAATTAAATCGTTAGACAATCCACTATCTCTATATTTAAAGTCGATTTCTTTAGCAGGAATCATTATAACCTGCCCTGATTTATTAATAGCTTGTACTGAAATTAAAATATCTTTAAATTCTCTGTTGAAGCAACCTGCATTCATTTTTATACCTCCTCCAACTGTGCCTGGTATACAAGATAAAAATTCAAATCCACCCAAACTATTGTTCATTGCAAATTCTGAAAGTGATTTATCACTAACAGAACTTCCAGCAACAATTATATTTTCTGATAAAAGAGAAATATTTTTAAAATTGTTTGATAACTTAATTACAACTCCATCATAAGTTTTGTCCGTAATTAATGTATTTGATCCCCCACCTAGAACAAATATTTTCTCTTTATTTCCTGTTATTTTTAAGAATTTAGTTAATTCTTTTAAATTATCTGCTTTGTAATAAATTTTAGTATTTCCACCTATATTAAACCAATTATAATCAAATTTAATATTTTGTTTAAATTCAAATAATAAATCCTCTTTGTTCATGTTCACTACAAGTATCTAGGCATTTCTCTCATCCAGGATGAGATAGTTCCTGCGCCCATTCCAATAACTATTTTTTTTCCATAAATATTATTTTTAATATATTTTGCTAATTGTATTCTATCATCTGCTAAAAATAGTTGTACTTTTGAGTTTTTGATTACTTCTCTAGCAAAATTTTCATATTTAAATCCTAATGATATTTTTTCACCAGCGGTATAAATAGGCATCAAAATTACTTTATCAGCATTCTTAAATGCATAAGTAAATTCTTTTTTTAAATCTTTTAATCTTGATATTCTGTGTGGTTGAAAAATACATATTTTTTCATAACCTTTATAAACACTATTCACTCCATCCAAGACAACTTTAATTTCTGTTGGATGATGAGCATAATCATCGAAAAAATCAACTTTATTAAATGTAAAAATCTTGTTAAATCGCCTTTGAACTCCTTTAAAGTTTTTCAAACCTTTTTTAATACTTGAAACTGTCAATCCAACTGTAATAGCTAAGGCTGATGCTGCAACTGAATTTCTAATATTGTGTATTCCTAAAAGCGGTATCTTAATTTTTTTAATTAATCTGTTTTTTTTATTTGGTAAAATTATTTTTAAATCAAACTCAGAATAGTCTTTTGATTGTTTGATATTCTTAATACAGAAATTTGATTTTGTATCAGTTCCATATGTATAAAAGTTTTTATTACTTAGTTTCTTAATTAAATTTTTATTATTCTTATCATCGATACAAATAAAAGATTTTCCAAATGATGGAACTTTATTTACAAACTTAGTAAAATATTTATTCAACTCATCCATCGAACTATAAAAATCCATATGTTCTCTATCTATGTTGGTTATTATTGAGTAAGTGGGTGGAATGTAGACAAAACTACCATCAGACTCATCAGCTTCAAGGATTGACCAGTCACTTTTGCCTAGTTTAGCAGAATTATTTATAGAATTTATTACTCCTCCATTAATAATGGTTGGATCTATTTTGGTTTCTTGGAAAATTGAGGCAATTAGTGATGTTGTGGTTGTTTTTCCATGGGAACCAACAACTACAATATTTTTTGTCAGAGAAACAATATTTGCAAGCATTTCTCCTCTTTTATAAATTGGTAATTGTTTTTTTTTTGCCTCAATAAGCTCTGGATTATTTTTTTTTATAGCAGAGGAAATTACGATAATTGTTGCTTTATTTATATTTTGTTTTTTATGTCCAATTGTAATCTTTATTTTCTCTTTTTTTAATCTTTCAATATTTTTATTATTAGCAATATCACTACCCTGAACCTTAAAACCTTTGCCCTTCATTATCAGGGACAATCCGCTCATACCTATTCCACCTATTCCTATGAAGTGAATAATCTCAGATTTTGCTAATTTAATTTTCATTAATAATATTTAATAAATTTTGATTAACATTATTCCACGTGTTTTGATAATTTAATTTTTCTAAATTGTTTTTTTTTAAAAGTATTTCCTTTTTATTGCTCAATATATTTAGTAATAGATCTTCGAATTTAATTTTATTAAAATTAATTTGATCAACAACCCAACAACAACCTTTATTTTTATAATAATTAGCATTTTCTAATTGATGATTATCTTTAGAGGTTGGTAATGGGATAGCAATAAATGGTTTATTAGATAAAGAAATTTCAGCTAAACTGGAGGCACCAGCTCTCGTTATGCACAAATCTGCTTGTTCTATTAATGAATTAAGATTTTGATCAAAACTGAAAACAATATTATCAATGTTATTTTCTAAATATAGATTTTTTAAGTCGCTTATATTCTTTTGATTTGTTTGATGAATTACTTTTAAAGGTTTTATCTTTGAAACTTTAATAATTGAGTGATGTAAAATCTTATCAAATATTTGTGCACCTTGGCTTCCGCCAATTATTATTAAAGTAAATTTTTCGTTAT
>CACEFI010000037.1 GCA_902558795.1 uncultured Pelagibacteraceae bacterium
TCAAAAATAGTCTTAAGACCTTTCGATTAGGATTTCTAAGAGCCTCGATTACTGCATGCTGACCAGCGATAAAAAAAGATGATTTATTCATAAATTTTCATCAGTTTTACACGTTTTTTTGAATATTTACTTATTAAATCACGTGTTGCATTTGAATAAATAAAATATATAAAACGCATGTTGTTTGAAGCTTTATTGAACAGGGGACACTTCCCCAAAGGAGGGGTTCCAGAGCGGTCAAATGGGGCGGGCTGTAAACCCGTTGACTTCGGTCTTCGAAAGTTCGAATCTTTCCCCCTCCACCATTCAATAAATTTTAGGTAACATGGAGTGTTACTCTTGGGGTTGTGCGGGTGTAGTTCAATGGTAGAACGCTAGCCTTCCAAGCTGGATGTAAGGGTTCGATTCCCTTTACCCGCTCCAAGAAAAAAATTATTAATGAAAACAAAAACTGAGGTAAAAAAGTAATGTCAAAAGAAAAGTTTGTTAGAAGTAAACCCCACTGTAACATTGGGACTATTGGTCATGTCGACCATGGTAAAACAACTCTTACTGCAGCTATCACAATCACGTTAGCAGAGGCAGGTGGAGCGGCAGCAGTAGCTTACGATCAAATCGATAAAGCTCCTGAAGAAAAAGAAAGAGGAATTACAATTTCAACTGCACACGTTGAATATGAAACTGAAAAAAGACATTACGCTCACGTAGATTGTCCAGGTCACGCTGACTATGTTAAAAACATGATCACTGGTGCTGCACAAATGGATGGAGCTATTTTAGTAGTTAACGCTGCTGATGGTCCTATGCCACAAACTAGAGAACACATTCTTTTAGGAAGACAAGTTGGAATTCCAGCAATTGTAGTTTACTTAAATAAAGTAGACCAAGTTGATGATAAAGATATGATTGAACTTGTTGAAGAAGAAATTAGAGAACTTTTAACTTCATACAAATATCCTGGAGACAAAACTCCAATTATTAAAGGTTCAGCTTTAGCAGCAGTAGAAAAAAGAGATGATGAAATTGGAAAAAATTCAATCATGGAATTAATGAAAGCTGTTGACGAACACATTCCACAACCAGCTAGAGATGTTGACAAACCATTCTTGATGCCTGTCGAGGATGTATTTTCAATTTCAGGAAGAGGAACAGTTGCAACTGGTAGAATTGAGTCAGGTGTAATTAAAACTGGTGAAGAAGTTGAAATCGTTGGTATAAAAGAAACTAAAAAATCAGTTTGTACTGGTGTTGAAATGTTTAGAAAACTTTTAGACTCAGGTGAAGCTGGTGATAACGTGGGAATTTTATTGAGAGGTATTGAAAGATCTGACATCGAAAGAGGTCAAGTTCTTTGTAAGCCTGGTTCAATCACTCCTCACACTAAATTTGAAGCTCAAGCTTATGTACTTAAAAAAGATGAAGGTGGAAGACATACTCCTTTCTTTACTAAATACAGACCGCAGTTTTACTTTAGAACAACAGACGTAACAGGAGAAGTAGAATTACCAGCTGGTACAGAAATGGTTATGCCAGGTGATGATGCTAAATTTACTGTTAAGTTGATTACACCGATTGCGATGGCGGAACAATTAAACTTTGCTATCAGAGAAGGTGGAAGAACTGTTGGAGCAGGAGTAGTAACAAAAATTATAGAGTAACTCTATAAATAGGAGTGTAGCTCAATTGGTAGAGCGCCGGTCTCCAAAACCGGAGGCTGAGGGTTCGAGTCCCTCCGCTCCTGCCAATTAGAGCTAAAAAATTATGAAAAACCCAATGAAATTTATTCAGGAAGTAAAACAAGAAGCTTTTAAAGTTTCATGGCCAACATGGAAAGAGACCTTGCAGGGTGCATTGATGGTTTTTGCAATGGCTGTAGTGATGTCATTGTTTTTTCTTCTATTGGATCAGGTTTTAAAGTTCTTTTTAGAATTACTACTTAAAGTGAGTATATAATGAAAAATTGGTACATTGTTCAATCTCACTCTAGTTTTGAAAACAAAGTAGCTGGTTTAATTAAAGAAGAAGCTGATAAAGCAAAAATCGGTGAAAAATTTGAAGAAATTATTGTTCCAACTCATGATGTAACTGAAGTTAAGAGAGGAAAAAGAATTCAGCGTAAGAAAAAATATTTTCCTGGATATGTATTAATAAAGAGTGAAATGGATAATAACATTTACCATATGATAAAGAACATCAAAAGAGTAAGTGGATTTTTAGGCTCTAAAGGTATTCCAGTTCCGGTTTCTGATAAAGAAATTGAAAAGATATTAGGTCAAATAAAAGATGGTGTAGCTCAGCCAAAATCTGGTATAGAGTACAGCGTTGGTGAAAAAGTTCAGGTTGTTGATGGTCCTTTTGCATCATTCAGTGGAATGGTGGAAGATATAGATGAAGAAAAGTCTAGACTTAAGGTCTCAGTTTCTATATTTGGACGTCCAACACCAGTAGATTTAGAATATAACCAAGTTGAGAAAGTAAGTTAATGGCAAAAGAAATTAGTGGATTTATAAAGTTACAAATTAAAGGTGGTCAAGCAAACCCAGCTCCACCTGTTGGACCTGCATTAGGTCAACGTGGTGTAAACATAATGGAATTTTGTAAAGCTTTTAACGATAAAACTAAATCGATGGCAGGCAAACCTGTTCCAGTTGAAATTACAGTTTACAAAGATAAAAAATTTGATTTTAAAATTAAATCACCACCAGCATCTTTCTTTATCAAAGAAGCTGTCAAACTTAAAGGCGGCTCTAAAGAGCCTGGAAGAAATATAGTTGCATCAATTTCAAAAAAACAACTAGAAGAAATTGCTAATCAAAAAATGAATGATTTAAATGCTCATGACCTAGCTGAGGCAGTAAAAATTATCGCAGGTTCAGCTAGATCAATGGGTATAGAGGTAAAAGAATAATGTCATCAAAAAGATATAAAAAATTACCTGAAAAAACAAAAGACCTTGAAGCCGAGGTTATTGAAAAATTATTACCTGAAGTTAAAAAAAACTGTACCACTAAATTTGACGAGTCTCTGGATTTAAGTTTTCAAATAAACAACAAACAAAAGAAAAGTGAAGTAAATATTAGAACTGTTGTTAACTTACCAGGCGGTACTGGAAAAAAAGTTAAAGTAGCTGTTGTTTGTGAAGATAATAAAGCACAAGAAGCTAAAGATGCAGGTGCTGATATTGTTGGTAGTGATGAATTTGTTGAAAAAATTAAAGGTGGTGAATTAAATTTTGAGAAACTGATCTGTACACCAGGTATGATGATTAAACTTTCTAAATTAGGTAAAGTTTTAGGTCCAAAAGGATTAATGCCAAATCCTAAACTTGGTTCTGTATCTGAAAATATCAAAGAAGCTGTAACTAATGCTAAATCTGGTCAGGTTGAAATCAGAAATGATAAAGATGGTAACATAGGTGTTAGTATTGGAAAAAAATCATTCCATGATGATCAATTATTAAAAAACTTTCACGCAGTACTTGATGCTTTAGAAAAAGAAAAATCTAACAACACTTTAAAAGGTGATTTAATTAAAAATACATTTGTGACTTCATCAATGGGAGTTTCATATAAAGTTAAATTAGGGAAGTCGATATAATCATGTTAACCAAAGAGCAAAAAAAGAATTATATTTCAGAAATGACCACTCAGTTTGAGAACAGTAAAGCTGTAATGGTTACTCATTATCAAGGTCTAACAATGACTCAATTAGATGAGTTAAGAGCACAAATGAGGGAACATGGAATAATTTTTAAAATAACAAAAAATAGAATAACTAAATTAGCTTTAGAAAAAACCAAGTGCAAAGATTTGTCAGATTTATTTACTGGACCAACAGCCGTTGCGTTTGGTGAAGATGCTATAATGTCTGCAAGGATTCTATCAAAATTTGCAAAAAATAACGAAAATTTAAAATTAATTGGCGGAATAATGGATAACGAAGTCTTAGATCAGGCTGGTGTCCAAAATGTAGCTAGTTTACCAACTTTAGACGAAGCGAGAGCAAATATTGTTGGTATTTTAAATGCTCCAGCATCAAAATTAGTAAGTATTTTGCTTGCATACTCGGAAAAAATGAGTAGTTTGTCGGCAGAAAATTCTGAAACACAACCCAAAGAGTAAATTATGCCTGACCTAAACAAAATTATTGAAGACCTTTCAAGTTTGACTGTTGCAGAAGCAGCAGAACTTTCAAAACAATTAGAAGAAAAATGGGGTGTTACTCCAATGGCAGCAGCAGCTCCAGCAGCAGCAGGTGGTGCAGCTCCAGCAGAAGATAAAGATGATTTTACAATTATGCTTGTATCAGCAGGTGAG
>CACEFI010000038.1 GCA_902558795.1 uncultured Pelagibacteraceae bacterium
ATTTTCTTTTATTTATGTGTCAAACAGGAGAAAAAAGTCTGATTTTTTTTTAAGTGATTTTGTGTAAAATATTAATATGAAAAAATTTATTATTACTATAATTTTTGGCCTGTTAATTTCATCATCTGTTTTAGCAAGAAGTACCGGTTGTAAAGAAGGTAATTGTGATAATGGTTATGGTAAATGGGTTTATACAGATAAAACTACCTATGAAGGGGAGTGGGTAGGTACCAAAAAGCATGGAAAAGGTGTTGAAACTTGGCCCAATGGATACACTTACACAGGTGAGTTTAAAAATAGTGTGTGGAGTGGGCAAGGAATTTTAGCCTTTCCTGATGGCTCCACATATGATGGAGAGTGGGCTAATGGTTTTATGAATGGTCAAGGCACATTCACATGGGCTGACGGAAAACAAAAAACAGGTATTTGGAAAAACGGTAAGCTACAAGAATAATGTATAGAGAAAATTATATTAACAAATTTAAAGAACTACCGGACTCTCTTAGACAATTTATTGGCCTAATAATCATAACACTTATAGTGATTTTATCTTTTAGTATTTTAAATGGTATTTTTGGACAGGGTGATGAATTAGTTAAAAAAATGAAGTTGGAAGAAGAGAGAATTGCTGAAGAAAAGAAACTAAGTGCACTGATTTCAAAGTTACCTTCAGGAATATTGGTATCATTTGATGGAACAGACCATTACAAATTAACTGATGAAGTGTATGAGCAAGTATGTAAAGTTACAAAATTGATTCCTCAAAGAGCAATAATGGGTGCTAATTTTTTGAATTTTAGAGCACATGAGTTGTATACGATTAATGGAAACAAAATTGATGAGACTTTTGTTAAATGGGATGAAGAAAAAGGCAAGTGTTTTGCAGGTTTTACAGTTAGTGGAAATAATGTTGGAGTAGACGAAAGTGTTACCATAAGTGGTGAAGCTTTAAGTTTTTTAAGTACCGGAATTGATACAAGAGTTTATTTTATTAAAAATTTTTAAACAAGAAAGGTAATGATTATTAACATTTTAATTTTATTAAATTTAATATAACTTTAAAACATTTTATGTCTGAAACTGTTATCAAATGTGAATCGGTTTACAAAATTTTTGGAGAAAATGCCAAAAAAATGCTTGAGGAAGCAAACGGCAATGTAGACGCAAAAACTTTTCAAGAAAAAGGATGTATAGTTGGAGTCAACAATGCTTCTTTTGAAGTTGCAAAAGGAGAAATGTTGGTCGTGATGGGTTTATCTGGCTCAGGTAAATCAACATTGCTTAGATGTATTTCAAGATTAACAGATGCTACGGGTGGAAAAATTTTTATAGAAGGACAAGATTTATTAGAATTAGACAATAAAGAACTTATTGATCTTAGAAGAAATAAAATGGGAATGGTGTTTCAAAGTTTTGCTTTGTTGCCACATAAAACAGTTGTTGAAAACATTGCTTTTCCACTACAGATCAAAGGTACAAATACAGAGGATAGTATTAGCAGGGCTATGGAAATGGTAAAATTAGTTGGACTTGATGGAAGAGAGAACTATTTTCCAAGAGAACTTTCAGGTGGACAACAACAAAGAGTGGGGATTGCTAGATCTTTGGCTGTAGAACCTGATATATGGTTTTTGGATGAACCTTTTTCTGCATTGGATCCATTAATAAGAAAAGAAATGCAAGACGAGTTTTTAAGACTTCAAGAAAAATTACAAAAAACTATTATGTTTATTACCCATGATTTTGATGAAGCATTAAAATTAGCTGACAGAATAGCGATAATGAAAGATGGTATAATTGAGCAATTAGATACACCTGCTAACATAGTTTTAAATCCAGCCACAGAGTATGTGAGGAAGTTTACTGAAGAAGTTCCAAGAGAGAAAGTTTTAGTGATTGAAGATGTGATGGACACTGCAAGCAAAGATAATTTAGGTGATTTAAAGGTTTCAAAAGATGAAATTATAGAAAATGTTGCAGAAAAAATTCTCACTCAAGAAAAAATAGTAGGAGTAGTTGACTCTAATAATAACGTCGTAGGTACAATTAAACCATCGAAGATAATTGATACAGTTTTTGGAGGAAGAAAAAACGGTAGTTAAAATATGGAATATTTAAAAAAATATCCAAAATTATTTCAATGGTTATTTTTGTTGGCTGTATTTTTCGGCTTGTGCTTTGCAATTGATGTCCCTGAAACTTATAAATTTATAAGAGGCCAAGCAGAATTTATTAAAGATCCAAATCAAAGTGTTTATTTTTTCTTAGGTAAAGAAGTCAGATACTATGCTTTTGATGTATTTTGGAGATTGCCCCCACTTCTTGGATGGCTACCTATTTGGATAAACGACTCTTTATTTTTTCTGATGAATGAGTGGATGCCAATGGAATTTTGGAATGAAGATACTCAAGAGTTTAAAACTCGGCCCTTATTGTTACAAATCAGTAGAAATTTAACTTCAATAATGACTTTTTTAATTGAATTAATTAGAGAAATTTTATTGGGCGGATTAGAGACTATCGTTGCATTTACAAGCTGGGATTTTGTTGATGCTTATCCATGGATGGCACTACCAGGTTTGCCATGGACTATTGTTGCAGCTGGAGCAACAATACTTTCTTATAAATTAAGTGGAAAAGGATTAGCTTTGTTTGCAGGCCTAACTATGATTTATATTTCTATATTTGGTCAATGGAAGCCTTCAATGCAAACACTCTCTTTTATACTGGTTGCAGCTCCACTCTCGTTTATTTTTGGATTAGGCTTAGGTATAGCAGCATATAAAAGTAAGCGTGTTGAAAAAGCTTTGTATCCAATTCTTTTAGTGATGCAAACAATGCCACAATATGCTGTATTAGTTCCTGCACTTGTTCTTTTTGGAGTTGGTGATCATGCTGCTGTGATTATTACTATGGTTGTTGCAGTTCCGCCAATGATACTACTTACAATTTTAGGTTTAAGAGCCATACCTCCAGAAGTTATTGAAGCAGGACGAATGAGTGGCTGTACTAATTGGCAACTAATGCTTAAAGTATTAATTCCCACAGCAAGACGAGATATTTTAATTGGAGTTAACCAAGTTATTATGGTTTGTTTTTCAATGGCAGTGATATCTGCATTTATTGGTGCCAAAGGTTTAGGATTTAATTTATTGTTAGCACTGAACCAACTTAATATCGGATTAGCGTTGGAAGCTGGCTTATGTATAAGTTTAATCGCAATTCTTCTGGATAAAATGTCTTTAGCTTGGGCAAATAAACAAACAGATTATTTTGGTAATTTGACATATTTCCAAAGAAATAAAAATGTAATATTTTTTGCAGCTTCATTCGTAATTGGAATAATTCTTGCATATATTGGGACTTTTATTTTCAAAGGTAGTTTTAATTACTTGTTTGAAATTCCACATAATAAAGGAATATCAACAGCAGATTTTTGGAATAAAGGAGTTGATTGGATTTTTGATACTTTCTTTGTGTATATCAAAGCATTCAATACATGGTTAATTCAAGATGTACTTCAGCCGATGAGAGCTTTATATTTAAGAATGCCTGCGGTAGCTACTCTAGTTTTAGCTGTTGGAGCAGGATATTTGATTGGAGGAATTCGTTCAGCTTTAGTAGTTAGTGCTTTAACTTTATTTATTGCCTTAAGTCCATGGTGGGACAGGGCTCTAGTAACATTATACATGGCAACTTTTGGAGTGGTAATTTCTTGTTTAATTGGATTTACCGTTGGAACTTTATGTTTTCAAAATAAAAAATCAGCTGCGTTTATGCTTGGTGTTTGTGATATATTTCAAACCTTTCCATCATTTGTATATTTAATTCCAGTAATGATGCTTTTTGGAATTACTGATACTTCAGTATTAATTGCTGTAATTGTTTATGCAACAATTCCTGCAACAAGATATACAATCGAGGGTTTACGAAGTGTTCCAGTTGGCTTACATGAGGCCGCAACAATGTCAGGTGTAAATAAATTTCAAAGATTAACTAAAATAGAATTTCCTTTAGCTTTTCCACATATGATGCTTGGTTTAAATCAAACAATTGTTTTTGCATTATTCATGGTAATTATCGGAGCTTTTATTGGCACAGAGGATTTAGGACAGTATATTTTA
>CACEFI010000039.1 GCA_902558795.1 uncultured Pelagibacteraceae bacterium
AGATCAAAAGAAATTTCTTCAGATTTAGAAAAAATTTCTGATAAACAAAAAAAAGTTAAAATAGAACTAGATAATATATTATCTAATATTCCCAATATACCACATCCAGATGTTCCAAATGGTAAAGACGAAAATGATAATATTGAAATTTCTAAGTCAGGAAAAATTCCAAATTTTGATTTTAAGCCTAAATCTCACTACGATTTAGGTGAAAAACTACAAATGCTAGATTTTGATCTTGCTACAAAAACTACAGGCTCACGATTTGTTTTTGTAAAAAGTAAATTAGCTTTATTAGAAAGAGCTTTGTCAAATTTTATGCTTGATACTCATGTAAATCAAAATCAATATCAAGAAATATCGCCCCCATTGATTGCATCTGACAATACAATGTTTGGTACAGGTCAATTACCAAAATTTGAAAATGATCAATTTGAAATTAAATTTGATGAAGGAGCTGATAGAAAATTTTTAATTCCGACAGCTGAAGTCATATTAACAAATATTGTTAAAGATAAGATTGTTGATCGTAAAGATTTACCTATGCGATTTGTTGCATCTACACCTTGTTTTAGAAAAGAAGCTGGAAGTTATGGAAAAGATACTAAAGGCATGATTAGGCAACATCAATTCTATAAAGTTGAAATGGTAAGTATTGTTGAAAAAGAAAAATGTTTAGAAGAACTAGAAAGAATGACCAACTGTGCAACAGATATATTGGATAAATTAGAACTACCTTATAGAAAAATTATTTTATGCTCTGGAGATATGGGTTTTAGTGCAGAAAAAACTTATGATATAGAAGTATGGCTACCTTCAGAAAATAAATATCGCGAAATATCATCTTGCTCATCTTGCTCAACATTCCAGGGTCAAAGAATGAAAACAAGATATAAAAATGAAAATAAAGAAACAAATTACGTTGGCACCCTTAATGGAAGTGGACTTGCTGTCGGTAGAACATTAATTGCTGTTTTGGAAAATTATCAACAAAAAGACGGATCAATTATTGTTCCAAAAGTATTAAGACCTTATATGAACAATTTAGAAACTATTTCATTCAATTAAAGTTGTTTTCATTATTAAGATAGTATAATAATTCAGCTAATTTATAAGGAGATTTATGGAAGGTTCAGGAATAGGACAATTTATACCGCTAATTTTAATTTTTGTTATTTTTTATTTTTTCTTAATAAGACCTCAACAAAAAAAGGTTAAAGAGCATAAAGCAATGGTTGAAAGTTTAAAAAGAGGTGACAAGGTTATTACTTCTGGGGGTATTACTGGAACTGTTGAAAGATTAATTGATAATGACAAAGTTGAAGTTGAAATTGCTGAAAATGTTAAAGTTGAAATAGTAAAAGCAACAGGCATACAAGGTCTTTTAAACAATCAAGAAGTCAAAAAATAATCAATTAAAGTAAAGTGCTTTATTTTTCAAAGTTAAGAATTATATTCATAACTCTTATTTCACTTTTATTTATTGCTATTGCTTCATCAAATTTAATTAAATTAGATGATGATTTTTTTGATAAGAAAATAAATCTTGGTTTAGACTTACAAGGAGGATCTTATCTCCTGCTTGAAATTGACAATGCACCAGTCATAGAACAGAAACTTCAAAATTTAACGACAACAATCAGAAATTATTTTAAAGAGCAAAATATAAAGATAAATAACATTAAAATTGAAAACGATAATATATTTTTTAATGTTGATGACCAAAATAAACAAACAATTATTGATACTTTCACTGATGAAAATAGTGATATAAATCCTTACTATCCAAGATTTAAATCACATCAATTAAATATAGAAGATACTGGTGTTAACTTAAAAGTAAATTTTTCAAAACAAGGAATTATAAATCTTAAAACCTCATCACAAGATCAAGCAATTGAAATTGTACGAAGAAGAATTGATGAAGTAGGTACTAATGAGCCAAATATTTTAAAAAGAGGTAATAATCGTATTTTAGTTGAACTTCCTGGTTTAGATGACCCGATGAGAGTAAAATCACTTTTAGGTAAAACTGCAAATTTAACTTTCAGATTTGTTACAAACAACCAGAACGATAGTTTTGGAGTTGAAAAATTAAAATATGAAGATGGAATTGAAGAGGCAACAGTAAGTAAGAGAATTATTATAAGTGGAGACAATCTTTTAGATGCTCAACCTCAAATGGATACTCAAACAAATCAAACAATTGTCTCGTTTTCACTTGATAGAGTAGGTGCAAAAAGATTTGGTAAGGCAACATCTACAGGTATAGGAAAACAGCTAGCAATAGTTCTAGATGGTAAAATTATAAGTGCACCAGTAGTTAGAGATACTATTGCAAGTGGTAATGGACAAATTAGTGGTGGATTTACATTTCAATCAGCAACTGATTTGGCACTTTTGCTTAGATCTGGAGCATTACCTGCACCTTTAGATATTATAGAGGAAAGAACAGTTGGTCCAGACTTGGGTCAAGACTCAATTAATGCAGGTATGATTGCTCTTGCTATAGGATTTCTACTGGTAATTATTTTCATGTTTGTCAAATACAAAATTTTTGGTTTAATCACCAATGTAACTTTGATTATAAATTTATTTATTTTATTAGGAATTTTAACTTTATTTGAAGCTACATTAACTCTCCCAGGAATCGCAGGTATAATTTTAACTGTTGGTATGGCAGTTGATGCAAATGTTTTAATATTTGAAAGAATTAAAGAAGAACTAAAAGATGAAAAAAATAATATATTAGCTTTTGATAGTGGTTATATAAAATCTAGAACAGCAATTATTGATGCTAACATAACTACTTTGTTAGCTGCAATTATACTATTCTTTATGGGTTCAGGCCCAATAAAAGGTTTCTCCGTAACTCTTGGTATAGGAATTTTTACAACTTTATTTTCTGTTTATTTTATAGCAAGACTTTTCACTAGTCTTTATGTGTCAAAAAATAGAAACAAGGAAAAATTGATATAATGATAGCATTCAATAAATATTATAATCATTTCAATTATATTTCAGGGATATTAATTATTTGTTCCTTAGTTTTATTAGTTTTTAAAGGGCTAAATTTTGGTATTGATTTTAAAGGGGGTACTTTAATTGAGTTAAGATCTTCTGATGATAAAATAAATGTTAGTTCACTTAGAGATAAGTTTAGTCAAATGGATCTAGGAGATGTATCAGTTAAAAAATTTGGTAATGATACTGATTATTTAATTAAATTTGAAAATAAAGATAATAAAAAGAATGTAATCGAAGAAATAAAAGCAAATCTTGATAAATCCTTTGGAAATAATTTTAACTTTAGAAGAGTTGAAAACGTCGGACCAAAAGTTAGTGCAGAATTATTAAAATCTGGCGTCATAGCGATCTCTTTATCATTAGCAATAATGTTATTTTACATCTGGATAAGATTTGAATGGCAATTTAGTCTTGGAGCAATATTAGCTCTATTTCATGATGTAATAGTTACGCTTGGTGTTTTCTCTTTGTTTAGTTTAGAGATTAATTTATCTATTATAGCAGCCGTATTAACTATAGTTGGGTATTCAATGAATGATACAGTTGTAATTTTTGATCGTGTAAGAGAGAATTTAAGAAAATATTCTGATATTAAAATTTTTGAACTAACAAATATCTCTATCAATGAAACTTTATCTAGAACAATAATAACATCTGTCACAACTCTATTAGCTTTACTTGCTATTTATTTTTTTGGTGGAGAAATATTAAAAGGTTTTTCTTTAGCGATGATTTTAGGAGTTATATTTGGGACTTATTCCTCAATTTATATAGCTAATACTGTTTTGGTAAGACTAAGGGTTTCTCAAAAAACTGTCTTGAGAGAGGATGATCAAAAATAATCATTTTAAAATTTGATGAAGTTTTTTTATGAATAAAAAACTCTGGGAAGCTTCAAAACAACAAAAAAATAATTCAAATTTATCTAAATTTGAAAAATTCATTTCAAATAAATATAATAAAAATTTCGATCAAAGT
>CACEFI010000040.1 GCA_902558795.1 uncultured Pelagibacteraceae bacterium
AATTTAACTTATATTGTAAATAAGTATAAATACCACCTTATGAATAAAGAATTAAACTCTATTGGAATTAATAAAAAACCTGAGGATACAACGGTTGTAGTTGCTATGTCTGGTGGAGTAGATTCTTCAACTGTAGCCGGAATTATGAAAAATGAAGGTTATAAAGTTATAGGAATAACCTTAAAGCTTTATGATGAAGGAAAAGAAGTTGCTAAATCTAAACAGTGTTGTTCGGGCCAAGACATAATGGATGCAAAACGTGTTGCTCACAAATTAGGAATTGAACATAAAATTTTATATTATCAAGATAAGTTTAAGCAAGGTGTTATAGATAATTTTGTTGATAGTTATTTGAACGGGGAAACTCCAATACCTTGTGTCCAATGTAATCAAACAGTAAAGTTCAAAGATTTATTTGAAGTTTCAAAAGATCTTAACGCGGATGCATTAGTAACTGGTCATTATGTAAAAAATATCACTGCAAATAATACTAACAATATGTATAGAGCAATTGATGAAAATAGAGATCAAAGTTATTTTTTATTTAACACAACACGTGAACAATTAGATTACTTAAGATTTCCTTTGGGTGGGATGTTAAAAGATAAAACAAGAGAGATTGCAAAAGAACTAGATTTAAATGTTGCAGATAAACCTGACAGTCAAGACATCTGCTTTGTACCAAATGGTGATTATGCATCAGTGATTAGGAAGTTTAGACCTGACTCTTTTCAAAAAGGAAATATTAAAAATTTAGATGGAAATGTTATTGGTGTGCATGATGGTATTATCAATTTTACGATTGGACAAAGAAAAGGAATTAAAGTTTCAGATAAAGAGCCTTTATACGTTTTAAAAATAAATTCAGATAAAAATGAAATTATTGTTGGCCCTAAAGAAAACCTTGGAAAAAAAGATATAACTTTAAAAGATTTAAACTTGCTAACAAATAAAGAGGATCTTGACCAAAATATATTTGTGAAGGTCAGATCAACAGGAAGTCTTCTTGAGGCCAAGGTAGATTTAAAAGAGAATGATACAGCTCACGTGTGTCTGGTTAACCCTGAAGATGGTATTTCACCAGGCCAAGCATGTGTGTTCTACAGTAAAGACCAATATGGCCATAGAGTTCTTGGGGGTGGTTGGATTAAAGAATAGAGGAATTATTTCTTCTTATTTTTTCTCTTAGCTCTTCTCTTTTTAGAGCCTTGTTTTCTTCTACCTCTATGTTTCTTTGGGTAACTCATTTAGTCCTATATATTAATTTATTGACGTTTTTTACGGGATATAGCATTGTCTTCTTAACATATCAAATTTTATTATGAGCAATTCTTTTAAAACATTTTTAAAACATACTGCTAAAGACTTTCATAATCAGTCTGTTAATCCACCAATTGTACGTGCTTCAACGATTATTTTCAAATCGATGCAAGATATTAGAAAAACTCAGGATAAAGCAAAAAAAAATCCTACCGGTGGACACTTTGATTACGGAAGACAAGGAACTTCAACGACACATATACTACAGCAAATTTTATCTAAACTAGAGGAGAGTTATTTTACTTTTTTAACACCAACAGGTTTTGGAGCAGTATTTCTTGCAATTTTTAGTGTCACAAGACCCGGTGATGAAATTATAGTAGCTGATCCAGTTTACAGTCCAACAAGATTACTTTCTCAAGATTTTTTAAAAGAATTTAATATTAAAACGACTTTTTACGATCCATATAATCTTAAGACTATAGAAAAAGCTATTACAAAAAAAACTAAATTAATTTTTGTAGAAAATCCAGGAAGTAACACATTTGATTTTCAAGATTTAGGTAAAATTATTTCTATAGCGAAAAAAAATAAAATTTTAACTGCAATTGATAATACTTGGGGAACACCATATTTTTTAAAACCTATTAAACTTGGTTTTGATATGTCAATTGTATCAGCAACAAAATATTATTCTGGTCATTCAGATGTTATGGGTGGATCATTAGCTGTTAACAAAAAAGTTTTTGCAAAAGTAAAAGCCGCAGAAAGAGTTACTGGTTTAAGATTAGGACCTGATGATGCTTATTTGATTACAAGAGGATTGAGAACTTTAGATGTAAGATTAGATCGACATAGAGAAAATGCAAAAAAAGTAGCAGAGTATTTATCTAAATTTAAAAATATTAAATTATTGTATCCATATAAAAAAGACTCTTATAATTTTAGAATGTGGAAGAAATATTACTCAGGTGCCTCAGGTTTAATGGGTCTAAGAATTAAAGCTAAAAGTGAGAAAGCGGTTGTTAGATTTGTAAATAATTTAAAATTATTTGGTCATGGTTATAGTTGGGGTGGATTTGAAAGTTTGGCATTACATCAAAATGTTAGAGAACAAGGAAATAGAAGTTATCTCAAATTACCAAAAAATGAGCATATCGTAAGATTACATATTGGACTTGAGGATCCAAGTGACCTTATTGCTGATATTAAGCAGTCACTAAAACATTTAAAGTAATCTTTGAATGTCTTCAGAAAAATTTATTAAAAATAAAACGGTCTTAATCACTTTAATTTCAGCTTGCTTCATTGTTATAATTTCCCTTGGTATCAGACAGACATTTGGAATGTTTTATTTTGATTTTTCAACTGATTTAGGAATTACTCTCTCACAGTTTGGCTTTGCACTAGGTCTTCAAATGTTTTTATGGGGAGCTTTTGCACCTTGGTTTGGTGTTATCACAGATAAATATGGTGGACACATAGCTGTATTTATTGGTTTCATTTTTTACTTACTAGGTGTTTTAATGTTAGTTTCAGATTATAATACAGGTCTTTATTTTGTTACTGGTATAGGCGTACTAATTGGAATCGCACTTGGAGGAACCGCGATTAGTATTCCCGTTTCTGTTGTTGCAAAGCATTTTCCTCAATCAAACAGAACTGCTGCTATTGGAATAGTTACCGCTGCTGGCTCATTTGGTTATTTTGTTTCTCCTGTATTTACAAGATATGCACTTGTTGAATTTGGGTGGGAAAGTACACTTTTAATTTTTGCTGCTTTTATATTTGCTGGTTTAATACTTGCTTTTTATTTAACTACCCCAAAAGATGTAGTTGGTGGTATAATTGATGATAAGCAAACAGCAAGTGAAGCTCTAAAAGAAGCATTTAAAAGTAAAAGTTTTATATATTTAACTTTAGGGTTTTTTGTATGTGGTTGGCACATTGCTTTGGTTGCAACGCATATTCCAATCTATATCAACGATAGAGGCTTACCTGAATGGTGCACTGTAACAATTCTATCTATGATAGGTCTATTTAACATTGCTGGCACATTAACATCAGGTTATTTAGCTCAAAAATTTAGTAAAAAATTAATATTAAGTAGTATTTATTTAGCAAGAGGCTTGGTTATAGCTATTTTTATTTTTTTACCACCGAGCCCAATTATCGCTGTTCTATTTGGAATTACTTTTGGTTTTTTATGGCTTTCAACAGTTCCGCCAACAATGGGTTTAGTTGGTTTTATATTTGGAACTAAATATATTGGATTATTGTACGGAATAGTTTTTTTAAGTCACCAAGTAGGATCTTTTCTAGGTGCTTATCTGGGAGGTGTTTTTCATGATCTTTATGGTTCATACGATTATGCATGGTATATATCTATTGCTTTATCAATTTTTGCAGGTTTGATACATTTACCAATTGTAGAAAAACAAGTTGCAAGACTTCAAACAAGCTAGAAAATTGAACAAAAAAAAATACTTAGAAAACATTAATAACTCAAAGAAACCTTTTATTATTTATAAAACAAATAAAGGTTTTGATCTTTTTACTGATTTTTCAAAAAAGATAATTTTAAACAATCAAAACATCAGATCATTTTTAAA
>CACEFI010000041.1 GCA_902558795.1 uncultured Pelagibacteraceae bacterium
TCTACACAATTATACAATATAGGCGGCGTAATTAAATCTTTAATTGACAATAAGATTATTGAAAGTGGTGGTGGACACAATATGGCTGCTGGATTTACAATAAAAAAAAAAAATCTGAAACTTTTAAATGATTTTATTCAGAATGATTTCTTGAAAAAAATGTCATTTACAAAAGATATAAATAAATACGATATGGAGATATCTTTGTTAGCAGTAAAAAATAAATTTATTGAAAATATCAATAAATTAGGCCCATTTGGAAATTTTAATTTTTTACCAACTTTTTTAATTAAAAATGTCAGAATCATAAAATCTAACATAATCAAGAATAAACACGTATCAGTCATAATAAAGCCAGATAATGGCACTTCAATTAAAGGCATTTGTTTTAATTGTTTAAACACAAAAATTACAGAATATTTATTTTCTTATAAAAAAAAGATAAATATTATTGCTCAAATTCAAGAAAATATTTGGAATAACAAAAAAACAATTCAATTAAACATTAAAGATTTAATTCTATAAATTAATAAGTCTTGAATTGTATCAACTTTTAAAATAAAAGACCCATCAACGGTCCCTTCGTCTATCGGTTAGGACAGCTGGTTTTCATCCTGCAAAGGGGGGTTCGATTCCCCCAGGGACCGCCATTTATGGCTTATTTTGTTTATATGTTACTGACAAAACATAGGGGCAAATTTATCAGCTATGTTGGTTATACTAATAATTTAAAAAATAGATTATCTCTTCACAACTCATCTAAAGGTGCAAAATTTACCAAAGGAAAAAAATGGGAAATTATTTATAGTAAGAAATACCTAAATAAATCAAAAGCAATGAAAGATGAATATAAGCTTAAAAAAGACTATAAGTTAAGAAATAAAATTAAAAGAAAATTTATATAAAAGTGAAAAAAGATATATTTATAATTCTTCCGTACAAAGAAAGTTTGAATCCTAATTTTGCTGGTGCAGTGTCTTTATATGTAAAAGACACAACAAATCATTCCAAATATAAAAAAAGAATTCAAATTATTTCTTCTGATGATTTCGATAATAAAAAAAAACTTTTTAGAAATAAAAATTATATTATTAATTTTTGTAAAAAATTTGAAAAAAATAAAGATACAATTAAAATTATTGAAATACACAACAGGCCTGAATACCTGTCATATATAAGATATTATTTTCCAAATGCAAAAATTAAATTAGTATTTCACAATGATCCATTATCCTTGAGGGGATCTATTTCTTATGATGAAAGAGATAAAATTATAAAATCATGTGATAAAGTTGTTTTTATTAGTAGCTGGATTCAACAAAGATTTTTTTCATCATTTAAGAATGCTGATTTGTCAAATTCAATTATTATTCCTCACGGTGTAAAAAAACTACCTAAAATTAATTTAACAAATAAACAGAAAAATATTTTATTTGTAGGTAAACTAAATCATGCAAAGGGATATCATATATTTGCTGATGCAGCTTTAAAATTTAAAAAACAAAACCCAAGATGGAACTTTATTGCTATTGGAAATGAGGCTAGAAAAAGTATTTTTCCAGATAAAAAAATTGTTAAAGAAATAGGTTATAAAAAAAATAGTGAAGTTCTAAATTTTTATAGCAAATCTGAAATAGCTATTGGAAATTCTGTATGGGATGAACCACTTGGTCGAATAGCCATAGAAGCTAGCAGCAGAAAATGTTTACCAATTATTTCAAATAAAGGGGGTTTGGCAGAATCTAAAAACATAGCTTTAGTGTTAAAAAAAAACAATTCTACAGAACTATTTAAAATTTTAAAAAAAGTTACTTCAAATAAGAGTTTTAGAAGAAAAAAACAAATTTTATTTTATAAAAATAATAATTTTGATATTAAGCTTATTTCAAAAAAACTAGATGTTATTAGAAAAGAAATTATAAATAAAAAGGAACTTAAATTTGATAACACCACAAAAAGAGTTTTACACATTGCTAATTTCAACGAAAATTCTGACGGCAGACTATATTATTCTTTTGCAAATAAGCTAAATAATGGTTTTATTAAGAACGACTATATTGTTCAAACAATAAGTGACAGATCTTACTTAAAATCTAATAGATCAATAATCCAACCGTTTAGTCCAGTAAAAAAATTTAATGATAAAATCTTAAACACTATCAAAAATTTTTCTCCTCACTTATTGCTTATTGGACATGTTTTCAATATTAGCGATACAGTATTTGAGTATTGTAAAAACAATAATATAAAAATTTGTTCGTGGTATATAGACTCAATATCATCTGAATTTTTAAAAGATAATACTAGAAAAAATTTTTTTCATAACTTAGAACGTGTTGACAATTGTTTTATTACATCATCGCCTAACCTGTTTAAGAAAAATATTCATTATAATAAGATAAGATTTATACCAAACCCAGTTGACTCCAGTATTGATAATTTTAAAAATTTTAAAAATCATAATGACATGAAATTTGATATGTTCGTTGCTATAAGCCATGGTCAAAATAGAGGAATATTAAAAAAAGGTAAATTTGATGAACGTGAAAAATTTATAAATGAATTGATATCTGATTTACCTCAATTAAAATTTGCACAATTTGGTTTAAACAATTTTGAACCAATCTGGGGATCTAACTATTATCATTATCTATCAAAAACTAAGATGGCGTTAAACATTAGTAGGGGTAAATATCAAAATAAATACTCTAGTGATAGAATATCGTCCTTAATTGGAAATGGTTTATTAGTATTCTTAAATGAAAAAACACAATTTCAAAAAATTCTGAAATCAAATGAAGTTGTTTATTATAAAAATAAAAAAGATTTACTTAAAAAAATTACTTTTTATAATTTAAATGATAAAGCAAGAATTAAAATTG
This sequence comes from uncultured Pelagibacteraceae bacterium, assembly GCA_902558795.1. GTDB lineage: Bacteria > Pseudomonadota > Alphaproteobacteria > Pelagibacterales > Pelagibacteraceae > Pelagibacter. The sequence goes on from CACEFI010000041.1 coordinate 2,883, forward strand.
CTAAATCTGGATATAAAAAATATCATAAATTTATGAATAATAAAATAATTTCAAAATATATAATGGCATGTGTTAAACTAGAGAAAATTCAAAATCCTTTTTGGCATGATGTTAAATAAATTATGTTTTCGATATTAATTCCAACTTTTAATAATCTTGAATATTTAAAATTTTGTATAAGAAGTATTAAAAATAATTCTAAACATATTAATCAAATAATTCCTCACGTTAATATTGGTAATGACGGAACAATAGATTTTCTTAAACAAGAAAATATAGATTATTCATATACAGAGTATAATTCTGGCATATGTGAGGGCATTAACAAAGCAGCAAAATTAGCAAAATATGATTATATACTTTATGCACATGATGATTTTTATTTTTGCCCTAATTGGGACGATATACTTCAAAAAGAAGTAGACAAAATTGGTCATAATAATTTTTATTTATCTGGAACAATGATGAACGAAGGGCAAATTAAGTTTAATTGTGGAAATACTCCAGATGAATTTAATGAAGATAAATTTTTAAACAATTATAAAGATTATAATTATTATGATTTTCAAGGATCAACATGGGCTCCTTCATTAGTCCATCGAGATGTATGGAATAAAGTAGGTGGATTAAGTGAAGAATTTTTTCCGGGGAGTGGCTCAGATCCTGATTTTAATATGAAATTATGGAATATTGGAATTCGAATTTTTAAAGGAATTAATGATTTCAAAGTTTACCATTTTGGCTCTACTGTTCTTAGAAAAAAATTAAGCAAAATTTCAAAAAATAAATATGGTAGCGTTGGAGCAAAAATTTTTTTAATAAAATGGGGTGTTACA
>CACEFI010000042.1 GCA_902558795.1 uncultured Pelagibacteraceae bacterium
GATCTCTACCCAAAACTGTAAGACTTCAAATTCTTTTAGTTTTAAGTTTTATTTGGACAACAGTTTTTAGTTTATACATTTTTTCTTACACAACTTTTGCTTTTGGTTGGGCAGGTCTTTATGTTGCTCACATTGGATTAATTTTTGCGGTCTATATGACATTTAAAAATTTTCATAAAGCTGAGGAAAAATCTAGCAGCGTTTTTAAAACAAAAAATTTTGATCCATTCAAGATAATGGTAATTGTATTTGTTATAGTATTTATTTTTGTATTTTCAAAAGGAATTGAGGTTTTAACTAGTCCTAATCCTAGTTCATATTCTATTCCTTATGATGGACCATCTAAATCAGTGTTTGAAAAATGGTTGCCATTCAGTAAAGATAAGTAATGGAAAAAATAGCAAAAAATTTACAACTAGTTTTGATGTGTATTATTTTAATAAGCACTGTAATTGCTGTTGGTATAGAAATTAAAAATATGTTTCTAAATCAATCAGTAACACTAGCTGATTTGCTTTTGATGTTTCTATATTTAGAAGTCCTTGCAATGGTAAGGGTGTTTTGGGATCAACAATCAATTAGCATAACTCTTCCTTTATTAATCGCAATAACAGCGCTTGCTCGATTTATAATCCTACAAGGAAAAGAAATGGATCCAACTGCATTAGTATATGAAGCTGTTGCTATAGTTCTTATTGCGGCTGCAATTGTAATTCTTAGGTTAAGACATAGTGATAAATTGGGTCTAAAGAAAAAAAAATCAAAATAATTCAGTATGATATTTGAAGCTTCAAGGGCTAAAGCCGTTGATAAATTAAATCAGTTTGTTGAAAATAATCTTTCTGAATATTCTAAATTAAGAAATTTTGATTTTGGCCCTGATAAGAGATCTAATATTTCATGTTTATCTCCATATATTACTCACGGATTATTAAACGAGTTAGAAGTAATTGATAAGTCACTAAAAAAATTTTCATTTGCAAAAAATGAAAAATTTATTCAAGAAGTTTTGTGGCGAACTTATTGGAAAGGTTGGCTTGAGTTGAGACCAAATGTTTGGTCAGATTATTTAATAGAACTAAATAGTCTTAGAAACGAATTTAAAGACAACCAAAATTATCTAAATGCTATTGAAGGGAAAACTGACTTAGAATGTTTCAATCAGTGGGTAAATGAGCTGAAGGAAAATAATTATCTTCATAATCATACAAGAATGTGGTTTGCAAGTATCTGGATATTCACTCTAGAATTACCATGGCAATTAGGTGCTGAATTTTTTATGCAACATTTATTCGATGGAGATGCAGCATCAAATACACTTGGATGGAGATGGGTAGCGGGTATTCAAACACAAGGCAAACATTACCTTGCAAGTGAATGGAATATTAGAGAAATTTTTTTAATTATGGACATGGATTTGAATAAATTGTTTGAACATTATTAATTTCTTTAATGACATCATCAGTTAAATTTATGTTTACACTTTCTATATTTGTTTTCAACTGCTCCATTGTGGTTGCCCCAATGATAACACTAGTCATAAAATCTTGAATTTCACAAAATTTTAATGACATTTGACTCATATCTAGCCCATATTTTTCACTAATTTTATAATATAATTCTATGGCTTTTTCTGTGTTAGGCTTTCTATAACGTGTCCAAAAATCAAAATCTCTTTCCATTCTGGATCCTTTTGGAAAATTATTATTTCTATATTTACCGGTTAAATATCCACTTGCTAGGGGAGAATACGCAAGACAACCAATTTCTTCTCTAATTGATACTTCAGATAATCCAATCTCATATGATCTATTTAATAAACTATAAGGATTTTGGACAGACATCATTCTTGGTAAATTTTTTTCTTTAGAAGCTTTAAGATAATTCATTACACCCCATGGAGTTTCATTCGATAATCCCACGTATCTAATTTTGCCTTTATCTATATATCTGTTTAATTCTCCAAGTACGTCTTCAAATTGGTTCCAATTATTTTCTTTATGAGTGTAACTTAGCCTTCCAAAATTATTTACATTTCGTTCAGGCCAGTGAAGTTGGTATAAATCTATGTAATCTGTTTTAAGTCTTTTAAGACTATTTTCTAAGGCAGACTGCAAGTTGGGACCTGTAAAACTATTCTCTCCATTTCTTAGATAATCTCTTGCTGGACCAGCAACCTTTGATGCAAGAATTACTTGGTCTCTTTTTTTTGTTTTTTCAAACCAGTTACCTATAATTACCTCAGTGTCACCGTAAGTTTCTTTTCTTGGAGGAACAGCGTATAATTCAGCTGTATCCCAAAAATTTACACCATTTTCTAACGAGTAGTCCATCTGCTCAAAAGCTTCCTTTTGAGTGTTTTGTTCACCCCAAGTCATCGTACCGAGACAAATTGTGCTTACGTCAAGATCGGTATTACCTAGTTTTTTATAATTCATAATGGTTTTTGTTTAATTTGGATATTTTAAATCTTTTAAGGCATCTTGAATAATTAGTAAAAGACTATTATATATTGCTTATTATGGAATTTGATAAAAACGGAATATTAAATAGAGCTAAAGCAGCTCAACAGTCAACAGTTGTAATGGATGAAGGCTTAAGAGCCTACATGTTAAAAGTTTATAATTACATGGCAACTGGAATTTTATTAACAGGAATAATTGCTCTATTAACATTTAAAATGTCAGTAGTTACAAATGATGCAGGATCAATAGTAGGTCTTACGTCAATAGGTAATGCAATTTATTTATCTGGATTAAAATGGCTTGTGATGTTGGCGCCTTTAGGAATAGTTTTTTATATGAGTTTTGGAATCAACAAAATGAGCGCTTCAAAAGCACAAACTACTTTTTGGGTTTTTGCAGGATTAATGGGCTTATCATTATCGTCGATTTTATTAGTTTACACAGGCATGAGTGTAACAAGAGTTTTCTTTATATGTTCAGCAACTTTTGGAGCAATGAGTATTTATGGCTACACGACTAAAAGAGATCTAACAAAGCTTGGTTCTTTTTTAATGATGGGTTTAATTGGAATTATTATTGCATCAATCGTTAATATCTTCATGCAATCATCAATGATGTATTTTGTCATATCAATCTTAGGTGTTTTAATTTTTGTAGGTTTAACAGCTTATGATACTCAAAAAATTAAAAACATGTATGCTGTAAGTGACGATGGTGAAATCATGGGTAAAAAAGCTGTGATGGGTGCTCTTACACTTTACTTAGACTTTATAAACTTATTTATAATGTTACTGAGATTGTTTGGACAAAGAAGATAATTTTATTTCTGTAACTTTTTCCAATTAGTATTTTTTAATAATAATCTAAGGTCAAAAGAGTTTTTTAAAATTTTTCCACTTGTATCAGTTATTAGGTACTTAAGGTTCTTATTTTTGGGCTTAAAATTTTTACAAATTTTATACAGAGCGTTTTCAGCAGCATTTCTAAAAACACTGAAACTGACTTGTTTGCTAGATATACTTAATCCATAATCTTTCCACGATCCCTCTGAAACCATTTTTGCATATAAATCCAAGATAACCTTGAGTTCATCTCTTTCAAAAAATTGTCTTTCTTCTATTTGTTTATTGGGGTTGTTTATTACTAATTTTAGATTACTAGGCATCCATTTTATGTTTATTGATTAATGGTATTTGAAAACCAGTAAATACAATGGTTATTGGCAACATTCCCCATACTTTAAAGTTTA
>CACEFI010000043.1 GCA_902558795.1 uncultured Pelagibacteraceae bacterium
CTGGAAAAATCAATGAAGATGTTAAAAGTTTTTTAGAGAAAAACAAAAATTATGATTTAAATAACTATAGTTCTAAAAACTTTGAAGTATTTATAAATAATGAAATAAAAATGGACCATGTATTTACCGTATGCAATAACGCAAATAATGAGGTGTGCCCTATTTGGCCTAAAAAAGAACAAATAATACATTGGGATATTGAAGATCCAGTATCTAAACTTCAAAGTGCAAATGATGAAGAAAAGCAAATAATTATTAGAAACACATTTAATATTATAAGTAGTAAAATTAAAGATTGGGTAAATGAAAAATAAAAATAAATATTTTCTTTCAGAATTTATTGGAAGTTGTTTTCTGGTAATGATCATAGTTGGATCAGGTTTAATGGCAGAAAATCTAACCAATGATATAGCCGTGATGCTAATTGCTAATACTATAGCAACAGGAGCTGGTTTATTTGTATTAATTACAGTATTTGCTGATGTATCTGGTGCTCATTTTAACCCATTTGTTAGTATTGCTATGACAATTACAGGAAAGTTAAAAAAAGGTCTTCTGCCCTTTTATGTTTCTGCTCAAATTCTTGGGTGTTTACTAGGTGTAGCTTTAGCAAATTTCTTTTTTGAACATCAGATTTTTGAACTATCTACAAAATCTAGAGATGGAATTTATATTTTTACCTCTGAAATAGTTGCTACATTTGGTCTAATTCTTATTATTTTTGGATCAATGAAATCAGGTAAATTAGCAGTTGCTGCATCAGTTGGTTTATATATTACTGCTGGTTATTGGTTTACTTCTTCAACATCTTTTGCAAATCCAGCTGTCGCATTAGCAAGAACCTTCACAGAATCATTTACAGGTATAAATTATCTAAACACTCCATTTTATATATTTGCTGAATTGATAGGTATGATTATTGCAATATTTGTTGTAAAAAAAATTATTTCTAAATAAGTGAATAACCAGAAGATCTAACTGTTCTTATTAATTCTTTTTTATTTTTTATATTAATTGATTGTCTTAATCTTCTTATGTGAACATCAATAGTTCTGCTTTCAACATTTACATTATTAGGCCACACATTTTCTAAAATTTGATCTCGTGTATAAACTCTTTTTGGGTTTGATAAAAAAAATTCTAATAATCTGAATTCAGTTGGTCCAAGTTTGATTTCTTTATTATCTCTAAAAACCCTTTTTTCAATTCTATCTAAGTTAAGATCATCAAATTCAAGATTATCTGAAACACTTGTTGGATTAGTTCTTCTTAGAACAGCTTTTATTCTTGCCATTAACTCATTGAAACTAAATGGTTTTGTCAAATAATCGTCTACACCGCTATCTAAACCTTTTATTTTGTCTTCCTCTTCTCCTTTTGCAGTCAACATTATTATTGGTAAGCCTTTAAAACTATTATCTTTTCTAATATTTTTACAAATATCAATCCCAGATAAATCAGGTAACATCCAATCTAAAAGCAATAAGTTTGGCTCAAATTTTTTTTAGTTCTTTCAAACCATCATTGCCGTTTATTGATGAAGAAACAATAAAGCCTTCTTTTTCTAAATTGTGTTGAACCAATTGAATTATAGAAGGTTCGTCTTCTATAATAAATATTTTACCATTCATTGTTATTGTTGAATAACTTTTCCTTTAGGTCTACTGCCCTTGAGATACTCACCTTTTATCAAATAACAAATAGTCTCAGCTATATTAGTTATATGATCTCCTGCTCTTTCTAAATTTTTAGTAGCAAAAATTAAATGTGTAGAAAAATCTAAATTCTTTTTATCTTTTGAAAGAAAATCAATTACGCTTTCCATAGCAATGTAAGTTAAATCATCAACTTGTTCATCTTTTTCCCATACTTCTTTTGCTTTATCATAATTTTTATTTACATAGCTATCCAAAACATCATTAAGTTGCTTGATAACAAGATCACCTAACCTCTTTAAATTTGCTAGTAATTCTTCAGGTAAATCTAGAGGCAAAGGTTTAACTTTTTTTGCATTGCTTTTTGATAGATCTCCAATTCTTTCTAAATCTTGAGAGATTTTTAATGAACTAATTGTTTCCCTTAAATCGATAGCCATCGGAGCTCTTTTGACTAACAATGTCATTATTTGTGTATCAATTTTTGATCTAAACTTATTAATCTCATCATCACTTTTGATGATTTTATCAATAGAGTCTTTATCAACTTTAATAACTGCATCCATGGAGTCTACCATTTGAGATTCAGTTAAACTTCCCATTTTAATTACTGAGTCTATCAAATACTGTAGCTCTTCTTCGTATGATTTTACTGTATGTTCGTTACTCATAATTTATCCAAATCTACCTGTAATATAGTCTTGTGTCATTTTATTGTCAGGATTTTTAAAAATTTTTTCAGTTTTTCCTACTTCAATTAGCTTACCTAGATGAAAAAAACCTGTTTTTTGTGAAACTCTAACAGCTTGTGCCATTGAATGAGTAACTATTACAATTGTATAAGTTTTTTTTAGTTCATCAATTAGTTCTTCAATTTTTGCTGTAGCAATTGGATCCAATGCTGAGCAAGGTTCATCCATGAGAATTACCTCTGGGTTAACCGAGATGGCTCTTGCAATACAAAGTCTTTGTTGTTGACCACCAGACAAACCAGTGCCAGGTTCATTCAATCTATCTTTAACTTCTTCCCATAGGGCTGCTTTTTTTAGACTGTTTTCAACAATTTCATCTAACTCACTTTTAGTTTCACCTTTTCCATGAATTTTAGGACCATAAGAAATATTGTCATATATACTTTTTGGAAATGGGTTTGGTTTTTGAAATACCATCCCAACTCTTTCCCTCAAAGAAACAACATCGAGCTCTTTATCATTTATTTCTATACCATCAATTTCAATATTTCCCTCTACTTTACAAATATCAATCACGTCGTTCATTCGATTAATACATCTTATAAAAGTAGATTTACCGCATCCTGATGGACCAATTAAAGCTGTCACCTCTTTTTCATTTAAATCAAGATTTACATCAAACAAAGCTTGTTTATCACCATAATAAACATTTAAATTTTTTGATTTAATCTTTATATCATTCATTTAATTCCATCTTTTTTCAAATTTTTGTCTTAAGTATACTGCAACAAAATTCATTACAATTAAAAAACTTAACAACATCATAATAGTAGCTGATGTTTTTTCAACAAATCCTCTCTCAGCAGACTCTGACCATAAATAAACTTGCACTGGTAATGAAGATGAAGGATCAATAGGAGTTGATGGTATATCAACAACAAAAGCAACCATACCTATTAAAATCAAAGGAGCTGTTTCTCCTAGAGCTTGAGCTAATCCAATAATTGTTCCAGACAAAGTTCCTGGTAAAGCTAATGGAACAACATGATGAAAAACTGATTGAAATTTAGAGGCGCCTACAGCTAACGCACCTTCTCTAATCGATGGTGGAACTGCTTTTAATGAAGCTCTACATGGAATGATAATCCTTGGTAAAGTCATTAAAGCTAGAGTTATACCTGCAACTAATGGGGTAGATCTAGGTAGTTGAATCGTTGCTAACAATATTTGAAGTGCTAACAAACCATAAACTATTGAAGGGACTGCGGCTAGGTTATTTATATTTATTTCAATAAAATCAGTAATTTTATTTTTTGGAGCAAATTCCTCTAAATAGATTGAGGC
>CACEFI010000044.1 GCA_902558795.1 uncultured Pelagibacteraceae bacterium
ATATCACTTTCTGTTGCCAATTTACCCATTGGAATATTCCCTAGAGCTAATTTCTTGAATTTTTTATTTCTAAAGAAGTTTTTTACCATTGGTGTTGCAACGAATGTTGGTGCAACAGTGTTTACTCGTATGTCATTTTTTGCCAATTCAACTCCCATACCTTTGGTTAAACCTTCTATACCAAATTTAGTCATATTATAAACATTTCTACCACTCATTCCGACATGACCTAATTGTGAGGACATATTAATTATTGAACCTGATCTTTTTTTATTTTTTAACATTTTCTTAACTACAAGTTGAGCAACGTTAAACGCTGCCTTAAGATTAAGATCAACTAAATAATTCATGCTTTTTTGTTTAATTTTCTCAAATGGCTCTGGAATATTTGTTCCTGCATTATTCACTAGAACATCAATGATTTTAATTTTTTCAAGTTTAGTCTTTAAGTCTTCATAATTCATTACATCACATGGAACTTTAATAATTTTACCTTTAATCTTTTTGATTTGTTTTTCTAATTTATCTAGATCAGAGGGAGTTCTGCTAAGCGCAATAACTGTAGCCCCAGCTTCTGCTAAAGCAACAGAGCAAGCTTTACCCAATCCTTTACCAGCCCCAGTAACTAAAGCATATTTATTTTTTAAGTTAATTTTTTGTAAATACATTATAGAAATAATATTTTAATATCTGTGTAAATCAACTCTACCGCAACAACTAATATTGCCAGTAATCCTGCCCATGCGATCCATTTATATTTTTTAATCCATCCAGAGATTAAGTTGGCAGCTGTTGCCATTAATACAATTGATAAAACTAATCCAAAAATTAAAAGTGTATAATGATCTCCCGCTGCACCCGCTACACCTAAAACATTATCTAAACTCATTGTAAAATCAGCTAATAAAACTGTCCATATAGCTTTCATGAAGCTTGAATTATCTACTTTTATGTCTTCTTCTTCAGATTGTCCTTTTATTACATCAACATAAAGTTTGTAGACAATATATAGAAGTAGCAACCCTCCAATTAATCTTAAACCAGTTATTTGAAGTAAGTATGCTGTTAGCATTGTTAAGATAATTCTTAAAATGACAGCGCCACCAATACCCCAAAAAATTACTTTTTTTCTTTGTTCAACAGGAAATTTTGATGCAACCATTCCAATAATAATCGCATTGTCTCCAGCCAAAACTAAATCAATAAAAATAATTTGACTTAAAATTGTTAACTGCTCAGGTGTAAATAATTCTGCAAACATTTAGTGACCTAGTATCATATCTGCACCTTTTTCTGCAATCATTATTGTTGGTGCATTAGTGTTACCAGAGGTAATGTTGGGCATTATTGATGCATCTATAACTCTAAGATTTTTAATTCCTCTAACTTTAAGTTTTTCATCAACAACGGCCATGTCATCTTGGCCCATTTTACATGTTCCAACTGGATGGAAAATTGTTTGTGCATAATTTGAGGCTGCTTTCACTAATTCTTCATCATCATTAATATCTACACCTGGCCTGTACTCTTCAGGAGTATATTTTTTAAAAGTTTCAGACTCTAATACTATTTTTCTTGTTAGTTTAAGTCCTCTAGCAGCAACCAATCTATCATGATCGGTGGATAGATAATTTTGTTTAATTTTTGCGTAAGTTCTAGAATCTTTGTCTACTATACTTACATGTCCTCTGCTAGAAGGTCTGATATTAGAAACCGTTGGTGTAAATGCATGAAAATCATGGTTCCTTGTAGCAGCAAGAGTATCCATACTCATGGGTTGAACATGCCATTGTAAATCTGGAAGTTCTAATGAGGGATCACTTTTTGCAAACATGCATAATTGACTAGCGCCCATTGTCATTGGACCACTTCTTTTAAAAATATATTCTAATCCAATCATTAAATTACCAAACAAGCTATTCACTTTTTTATTGAGAGACTTTATTCCATGAATTTTATAAATTGGCCTAAACATCAGATGATCTTGTAAATTTTCTCCAACACCTTTTGAGTCATGAACAATATCAATTCCTAAATTTTTTAATTTATCAGGATTGCCAATGCCTGATACTTGCAAAATTTGGGGAGAGCCTATAGCTCCAGATGACAAAATTATCTCTTTATTAGCTTGAACTTTTTTTAATTCATTATCTTGCCAATATTCAACTTCTTTTGCAGTTTTATTCTCAAAAATTATTTTTTTGACATGAGCTTTCGTTATGATTTTTAAGTTTTTTCTATTTTTAATAGGGTTTAAATATCCAACTGCAGTACTGCATCTAAATCCATCTTTCTCAGTAACTTGAAAATAACCACAACCATGATTATCACCAGTATTAAAATCTTTAGTTTTTGGAATCCCGAATTCTTCTGCAGCATTTTGAAATTCATTTAAAAGAGGTAGCTGAATTCTTTGATCAGATACAGATAAAGGCCCACCTACACCATGGAATTCACTTTTACCTCTTTCTTGATTTTCTGCTTTGATAAAATAAGGTAAAACATCATCCCAACTCCAACCTGTATTTCCTAATTGTCTCCAAACATCATAATCTCTATTTTGGCCTCTTATATATAACAAACCATTTATTGATGAGCTTCCACCTAAGGTTTTACCTCTAGGATATCTAATTGATATATTATTCATACTCTCGTCTGGTTCAGTTTTGTAACACCAATCAACATCAGGGTTATGCATGGTCTTAAAATACCCCACAGGTATATGGATCCAAGGGTAGTTATCTTTTCCACCTGCCTCAACCAATAAAACCTTATGATTTGGATTTTCAGATAATCTGTTGGCTAACACACATCCAGCAGAGCCCGCTCCAAGAATAATATAATCAAAAGTATCCATTTGAATGTTTTATAGAATAAAAAATATTAATAATCTAATTATAAGATTATTGTTTGTATTGCTAGTTTATACTTCGATGCTTTCAATCAAGTAATTTTAAAAAATCATCAAATTGTTTACTATCCATATTAGTAGATTGGTTTTTTCCAGGAAACTTTCCACTGATTGAATCTTTTTTAAATGCTTTTAATGCCTTTAATCTTTCAGTTTCAATTTGATTTTTTAATTCTAATAAATTTCCGTAGGCTTTTGCATGTCTCGGTGGTTTAGCAGTTTCACCACAAATATCTTCCATAAACAAATATATTACGTCTGCTTTTCGCCCTGAACCCATTGATATAGTAGTCATATTTGTTCTGTTAGAAATTTCTTCCATCACGTTTTCTGGAATTACTTCGCCCTCTACAGCAAATGCTCCAGCATTTTCTAGATCTTTGAACTTTTGAAAGAGCTCATGTGCTTCTTTAGGAGTTTTACCAATTGCTCTTAAACCACCAAACCATGATGACTTTCTTGGGACCAAACCAAGATGACCCATCACTGGTATATCTTCTTTGGCTAACATTTCAATTATTTCTGTATTCCTTGGTGTAAAAACAGCATCTGCACCATTTTCTAAAGCTTTAAAAGCACCTTTTAAAATTTCATCTTTAGTAACAAACTCTTCCCAAAATAATGAAGCTGTTAAAAATAATTTATTTGATCCTTTTCTAACTTCATTTACATTTTTTGCGTTTGATATGATCATATCAATACCAGCCGTTTCTGCAGCAGAAGCTTCATTGACAGTATTTACTCGAACTTGCGTAAAT
>CACEFI010000045.1 GCA_902558795.1 uncultured Pelagibacteraceae bacterium
CATTTAAGCTTAGTATAGATTTATAAGATATCAACTGTTATAGATCTCTTGTGAATTCAAAAATCAGTTTAATTATTCCTGTTTTTAATGAGTATGGTGAAATAGAAAATTTTTTTAATGATTTAAAAAAATGTAACTTTGACCTTATTAATGAAATAATTTTTGTTAACGATTGTTCAACTGATAATTCTTTAGATCAAATTCAAAAAAAAATTTATGAATTCAAAAGTTTATTTATCAATGTCGATTTAATGGTAATCAGTAACCTTAAAAATAGAGGGTATGGATTTTCAATTAAAAAAGGAGTTTCTAATTCAAAAAATGACTCGATAGCAATAATTGATTTGGATCGAACATACAAAATCGATGATTTAAACAACATTTCACACGAATTTATTAATACGTATCAGCTTCAATACGATTTAATTATTGGTCAAAGAAAAATTGATAACACAAATACATCTAGGTTAAAAATAATTGGAAAAACTATAGTTAATAAAATTACAAATTTTTGCTTCGATGAAAAAATAGTCGATTATAATTCTGGATTAAGAGTTTTTAATAAAAGTAAATTCTCTAAACATAGTCATATGATGTCTAATAGATTTTCTTTAACCACTTCGATGAAAATCAACTTAAATATAATTGTAAAATTAATATTGACTGAAGAGTTATAAAAATATGTGTGGAATCTCGGGTTTTTATTCAAAAAATTTTTTATCTTACAATAATATAATAACAAAAATGAATTCAACTCTTTCTCATCGTGGGCCTGACAGTGGAAAAATCTGGCAAGATAAAAAATCAGGAATTGTTTTTGGCCATCAAAGATTGTCAATATTAGATCTAACAAAAGCTGGTGACCAACCAATGATTTCAAATTCAGGAAGATTTGTCATAACGTACAATGGTGAGATTTATAATCATCTAGAAATCAGAAAACAACTTGAGGGAATTAATTCAAATATTAAATGGAAAAGTGGTACCGATACTGAAACTTTATTAGAGTCCATAGAACTTTTGGGGATACATGAAACATTAAATAAAACTGTAGGAATGTTTGCTTTTGTAATTTGGGATAAGAAAAATCGCACATTAACTTTAACAAGAGACAGAATGGGTGAGAAACCTCTTTATTATGGATGGCAAGGAGAGGGAAAAAATAAAGTTTTTCTTTTTGGATCTGAATTAAAAGCACTGAAACAACATCCAGAGTTTAGAGGAGAAATTGACCGTAATGCAATTGCTCTTCAATTACGACATAATTACATACCTGATCCTTATTCAATTTATAAAAATGTTTATAAGTTATTACCAGGTCATTATTTACAATTAGGGGAAAATGATTTGAAAAAAGGTTTGCTTCCAAAATACACCAATTATTGGTCTTTAACCAAATGTGCGATTAATGGAAATAAAAATCTATTGGAATTAAATGGACTTGAAATTCAGAATGATCTTGAAGATCATTTAAAGTTATCTGTTAAACAACAAATGATTTCTGATGTACCTACAGGAGCTTTTTTATCTGGTGGAATAGACTCGTCAACAATAGTATCACTTATGCAGGCGCAATCCAGTAAGCCAATTAAAACTTTTACAATAGGATTTAGTAAAGATGATTTTAACGAGGCAAAGTATGCAAAAAAAATTGCAAAACATCTTGGTACGGATCATACAGAACTTTATTTTTCACCAAAAACTGCAATGGAGGTAATACCAAAATTGCCTCAAATACATGATGAGCCTTTTTCAGATAATTCACAAATTCCTTCTTTTATATTATCTCAACTTGCAAAAAAACAAATAAAAGTTGCGCTTTCAGGAGATGGAGGTGACGAATTGTTTTGTGGATACAACAGATATAATTCAACAAACAGCTGGTCAAAAAAATTTAATATGATTCCAGACTTATTACGAAAAATTTTAGCAAAAGGAATTAAATCAATATCCCAAGATAATTTAAATATACTATGTAATTTAATACCAAATTTAAACGAGTATGCTAGTAGTGGATATAAAATTAAAAGTATAAATGCTTTAGAGGCAAAAACTTTGTCAGATCTTTATTATGTTCTTTCGTCTCACTGGCAAAATCCTACAGAAGCAGTGATAAGAAGTAAAGAACCAGGAACTTTCTTAACAAGATTTAAGCCTAAACTTCCAAATTTAAACAATCATCAAATAATGATGGCACTTGATCAAATCACTTATTTACCAAATGACATTCTTGTTAAAGTTGACAGAACTTCTATGGCATCATCGATTGAAGCGAGAGTTCCATTTCTTGATCATAGACTCATTGAGTATTCATGGAAAATACCATATTCTCTAAAATTCAGAAATGGAAAATCAAAGTGGATTTTGAGAAAAATTCTAAAAAATTATGTTCCCGAAAATTTGACTGAAAGACCTAAGATGGGGTTTGGAATACCACTTAATGATTGGTTAAGAGGTCCACTTAGAGATTGGGCAGAAAACTTACTCAATGAAAAGAAATTAAAAGAAGAAGGTTTCTTTAATTCAAAAATAATTAGAGATAAGTGGGAAGACTACATCTTCAATAAAAATAAATCCCTTTATGATTTATGGAATGTATTAATGTTTCAGGCATGGAGAGATGAAAATAATTAATTTAAAACTCTTACATTGAATTCAAATAAGAAAATTACATTAATAATTAGCTCTTTGAGTGGTGGAGGTGCTGAAGGTGTTTGTGTAAGTATAGCTAATAGTTTTGCTAACAACGACTGGCAAGTTGACTTAGTAATATTAAACTTACATGATGAAGTTTATCTAAGTCGTTTATCAGATAAGGTAAATTTAGTTGTTTTAAATGTAGATCATGCACGTTATTCAATCATATCTTTATTAAGATATATTTATAAAAATAAAATAAAAACATTTTTAGTTTTTAATTATGAATTAACTGTCGTACTTGTAATTTTAAGATCCATATTAAGATTAAAAATAAAAATAATTTCAAGAAATATTAATACTTTATCAATTAAACTAAAACAATTTGAAAAACAAAATTTTTGGACAAGACATATAGTAAAATCTTTAGTCAAATACTTTTATCATAAGACGGACCACGTAATAAATCAATGTGAGGCTATGCGCAATGATTTGATTACATATTTTCCAAAACTTTCCCATAATTCAAGTATAATTTACAATCCTTTACCTATGCATTTATTAGACTACGTTAAAGATTATGACTTAAAACAAATTAAAAAACAAAATTATTTATTGTGTGTTGGACGCCTAGAAAAGCAAAAAGCCTTTCATCTTGCAATCGAGGCTTTTGCTGGAGTTGTTGATAAATTTCCAAATTTACGTCTTAAGATCGTGGGAAAGGGTAGTTTAGAAAAAAATTTGAAACAAAAAGCTTTAGATTATAATGTAGCAGATAAAGTTGATTTTGAAGGCTTTCAAATAGATATTATCCCTTTTTATTTACATGCAAATGGAACTCTACTTACTTCAATTTACGAGGGTTATCCTAATGTTTTAATTGAGTCCATTG
>CACEFI010000046.1 GCA_902558795.1 uncultured Pelagibacteraceae bacterium
AGCATTGGTGCAAACTATTTGTGGTAAAAATTCTTCTATAAATTGATCTTCATTTACTCTAACTAGATTTGATTTATCAATACCATTTGTTTCACTCGCTTTTGTCATAATGACTTTAGCTTTGACAACTTTTGCTCTGTTAACATCTTTAACAAATGCTTTTACATAATCATCCGCAGGGTTCATGATGATATCAACAGGAGTTCCAACTTGAACTAGTTTTCCCGCATTCAAAATCCCAATGTGATCTCCAAGTCTTAATGACTCATCCAAGTCATGAGTAATAAATACAATTGTTTTCTTTAATTCTGATTGAAGATCAATTAATTGTTTTTGCATATCACTTCTAATCAACGGATCTAACGCACTAAACGCTTCATCCATTAACATGATATCTGAATTGGTAGCTAATGCTCTTGCTAAACCAACACGTTGTTGCATTCCTCCTGATAATTGATTTGGAAATTGGTTTTCAAATCCATTAAGACCAACAGCCTCAATTTTTTCCATAGCAATCTTGTCTCTCTCCTCTTCTGATTTTCCTTGCATCTCTAGTCCGTAACCAACATTTTGCATTACTGTTTTATGTGGAAATAAACCAAATCTTTGAAAAACCATACTCATCTTATGTCTTCTAAAATCAATTAATTGATCTGGATTAAAACTCATAACATTTTCACCATCAATTAAAATCTCTCCAGCTGTTGGATCAATTAGTCTGTTTAAATGTCTTATTAAAGTCGATTTTCCAGAACCTGATAAACCCATACAAACAAAAGTTTCTCCTTCTTCAATATTTAGAGAAACGTTGTCCAAACCAACCGTATGACCTGTTTGTTCAAGTACTTCGTCTTTTGTTGAACCATTTTTAACCATATCCATTACAGAGTCTGGATCGTTACCAAAAATTTTATAGATGTTGTTTATTTCAATTTTTGACATTATTTTTTAGCCTTCTTAACTGGAGCATTTCTTTCTTGAAGAGTTTCGCCATAAGATTGGGTAATTCTATCTAAGACAATTGCCAATAATACAATCGCAATACCAGCCTCTGCTGCTCGTCCAACATTTAACTGTTGCAGACCAAGAAGAACTTCATCTCCTAAACCCCGTGTTCCAATCATTGATGCGATCACTACCATTGATAAAGCCATCATTGTGCATTGGTTAATTCCTTGCATTATATTAGGAAGAGCTAATGGTATTTGAACTCCCCATAATTTTTGTTTTTTGCTTGCTCCAAAAGCATCAGCTGCCTCAATAACTTCAGTATCTACCAGTCTAATACCAAGGTCAGTTAATCTTATTAATGGAGGGACAGCATAAATAAAAGTTGCAATAATTGCAGGTACTGCACCTAATCCAAATAGCATAATTCCTGGAATTAAATATACAAAAGCAGGAATTGTCTGCATTAAGTCGAGTATTGGAAGAATTTTTTCTCTCACTTTATTTGCTCTAGACATAGCAATTCCAATTGGAACTCCTATTACAAGACATAGGAAAATGCTTATTAACATTATTGATGTTGTCTCAATCGCTTTGTCCCAAAATCTTGGGTGTAAAAAACCTATAAAAAATGTGCAGAAACCTACCGCAATAGTAGTTTTAATTTTTTTACCACTTGCAAAATAAGTAAGCACAACAACACCTATGATAACCGCAGGCCAAGGAGCTTGAACTAAAAAGTTTTTTAGCCCCATTAACATCGCTAGTAAAAAATTATTTATTGCTTCAAAAATAAAACCAAAATTTTCATTTAAAGATTTGAACCATTTATTGATCCATTTCATTAAAGGTAAATCTAACCATTTCGGCCAATCACTTAACCATGAAAAATCATTTAATAACTCACCAACCGACTCAGGTTTTCTTTTTGATGAGCTGTAACTTGCTATTAATAACCATACAAAAATTCCTAAAAGGCCAATGTTAAATAAATCTTTTTTATTTTTAAACATATATGATTATTTTCTTTTAAAGAAAGAGCCCGTTAAAGGGCTCTTTCAAATTAATTGTTATTATTGGATTATAAAGCAGCTGTAACTTTTGATGCTACGTCTGCAGGTACCCAACTTTTCCACATTGCTTCAGTTTTTAAAAACTCTTTAGCAGTTAATTCCATATCACCATCAGACTCGTCTTCATAGAAGGCTAACATTTTGTTAACTACTGCTGTAGGAATAGTATACTTTTCTAAGAAAGCTGTTTCAGCTGGATTAGCTTTTGCCCAATCAGTTAATACAGATTTCGTTAGAGCCATATCTCTATATTCACAAGCACAAGATTTTTTGTATGCATCTGGTCCGTTAGCTTTTATGTCTTCAACAACTGCAGACATATTATTCCAACAATCAGCATCAAACTTAGGCTCAGTTAATCTAACTAGATCAACTTTTCCCATTAAACCAGTCGGTGCCCAGTAATAAGTAAAGATAGGTTTTTTCTTGGCGAAAGCACCAGCGATTGCTGCATCTAAAGCTCCACCAGAACCTGGATCAAAGTTAGTATAGTATTTATCTAAACCATACTCTTTTTGTTTTACTAAGTTTACTGTGTAACAAGTCCAACCTGAAATACAGCTAGTCATTCTACCTTTAGAAGGATCTTCTGGATCACTAAATAGCGCAGCTATTTTTGGATCTTTCATATCCATTACTGATTTTAAATTATACTTATCAGCTGTAGCTTTATCTACGTAGAAAGCTTGCTGAGAGTCTGGAGTGTTCACACCAATATTTTTGATAGTACCAGCTTTTTCATGAGGCTCGTAGTTTGCAATAATATTGTCGTACCAAACTTCAGTGATTACATCTAACTGCTTATCGTAGTGAGCAGCCATAATAGGTGTAGTACTTCCTTTAGTTACTGAAACTTCACATCCATATCCTTTTTCAAGAATAAATTGTGTAATAGCAGTATGAATGTTTGCACTACTCCAGTCAAAATCTCCTAGTCTTGCTTTGCAATCACCTGCATTAGCAGTAGTTGCTAACAAAAATGACCCAAAGAAAGCTGCAGAAATTAATTTTTTAAAAAACTTCATTAAATTATCTCCTTAAGGTTAAGTTTTAATAATGAGAGTTAATAATGAATGAGATCAAAAAACAAGTGTTGAATTAAATATACAACTATAAATTGAATTGAAATATATACTCTTTTATATAAAGATTAGAAGTGAGTTCAATTTCTAAATTAGAGAAAAATTCTAATTATCTAAAAGTCATTTGGGATGATGGCGAAGAAAGCAAATTCAATTATTTATGGCTAAGAGACAACTGTCCAACTGCTCATGATAAAGACTCGCGTCATAGAATGTTTAATATTTTAAATGTTTCAACTAACATTAATCCAAAA
>CACEFI010000047.1 GCA_902558795.1 uncultured Pelagibacteraceae bacterium
GGCTAATATCAGCTTTAGCATCAAAAGCCTCAATTGTTTTATTTGATGGATCTCCAATGTATAAAAAAGAAGATTTACTTCTAAAGATTGCAAATCAAGAAAATATTACTCTACTTGGTGTAAGTGCTAAATATATTGATGCTTTGCGTAAAACTAAATTAAATTTTAAAAAGAAATTTAAATTAACAAAATTAAGAACAATTTGCTCCACTGGATCTCCTTTATCAGAAGATAGTTTTAACTATATTTATAAAAATATAAAAAAGAATGTACATTTAGCATCTATCTCTGGTGGTACAGATATTGTTTCTTGTTTTGTTTTAGGAAATTTATACCAGCCTGTCTATTCTGGTGAAATCCAAAATAAAGGATTAGGTATGGATGTTCGTGTTTATAACGAAAAAGGTAGGTCAATTATTAATAAAAAGGGTGAACTTGTATGTACTAATCCTTTTCCATCAATGCCCTTAAAATTTTGGAATGATAAAAATGATACAAAATTTAAAAAAGCATATTTCAATAAATTTAAAAATATTTGGCACCATGGGGATTTTGCGAAAATAACTAGTAAAAAAGGTTTTATAATTGTAGGTCGATCAGATACCACATTAAATCCTGGTGGTGTCCGACTTGGAACTGCTGAGATTTACTCTGAAATTGAAAGATTTAAAGAAATAAAAGAATCTCTTGTTGTTGGTCAATCATGGGATAACGACATACGAATAATTTTATTTGTAATTTTAGACTCAAAATTTGAACTCACTGAAGATTTGTTAAATAGGATGAAATTGCAGATAAAAAAAAATGCTTCTCCTAGACATGTTCCTCATAAAATAATTCAGGTTAGCGATATACCAAGGACCAAAAGTGGTAAAATAGTTGAGCTTGCTGTAAAAAATATAATTGAAGGGAATAAAATTCAAAACAAAGAGGCTTTAGCTAATCCATTGTCACTAAAACAATATTCTAATATTGATGAATTACAGTATTAATTATAAAATATAAAATTAGTATAGGTTTTGAGCTGCTACCATTGATAAAAGCATTGGCAAAGATAACAATGTATTCGTTCTTGAAAACAACATAGCAGTTTTTGCAGATTTTGCTTTTAAATCAGGTTCACATTCAACAATTCCTAAGGCTCTTTTTTGATTAGGCCAAATTACAAACCAAACATTGAATGCCATTATAAGACCAAGCCACATACCAATTCCAATTGCTGTGTGTTTAGGAACTCCAGAACCAATGCTTAGTGTCATTGCGTCATGCAGGTAACCATTTAATAATGCCAATATAAGTCCAGATAAAACTGTTAAAGCAGCTGCCCATCTAAAATAAAATAATGCTGCAGGAGCAATAACTTTACCTATTGCTGGTTTTTGTTCATCTGGGATTTTACCCATATTTGGAATTTGAACAAAATTGAAATACCAAAGCAAGCCTATCCACATAATTGCAACAATCACATGTATGTATCTGAATAACCAGCTCCAAAATAATGAATCAAATGCGAAACCACCATTTAAATAAGATAGACCAATAAAAACTAAAATCGCTAAAGCAAGCGATGCGTGAATTGTTTTAGAAAGTGATCCTAATAAATTACTCATGATTCTATTTAATTATACACTAATTTTTCAAAAAATTTAACAATCTTTTAATATATTAACTTAATAACGGTTTTAAAAATTGACCAGTATAGCTTCCGGGAACTTTACAAATTTCCTCAGGCTTACCCTCTGCTATTATGTTTCCACCTTTAACACCACCCTCGGGTCCCATATCAACAATATAATCTGCAGTTTTTATCACATCTAGATTGTGCTCAATTACCACGACTGTGTTTCCAAGTTTGACAAATGTATGAAGTATCTCTAATAATTTTTTTATATCATGTTGATGTAGCCCTGTTGTTGGTTCATCTAAAATATACATTGTTCGTCCTGTTGATCTTTTTGAAAGTTCTTTTGCAAGTTTTATCCTTTGAGCTTCGCCACCAGAGAGTGTAGTGGCTTGTTGTCCAATTTTAATATAACCCAATCCTACTTTCTTAAGTGTTAAAAGTTTGGTTTTAATATTTGATATATTTTCAAAATATTCACAACCCTCATCCACAGACATATCTAAAACATCAGCTATACTTTTGTCTTTAAACTTAATTTCTAAAGTTTCTCTATTGTATCGGGTTCCCTTACATTCGTCACATTGAATATAAACATCTGGCAAAAAATGCATTTCGTAAGTTATTACTCCATCACCTTCACATGCTTCGCATCTTCCACCTTTTACATTAAAAGAAAATCTTCCAGGTTTATATCCTCTAGTTTTAGACTCAGGTAAACTTGTAAACCAATCTCTAATTGGACCAAATGCTCCAGTATATGTTGCTGGATTAGATCTAGGTGTTCTTCCAATAGGGGATTGATCTATATCAATAATTTTATCTATTAATTCAACACCTTTGTAGCTTTTAAAAGCTTTTGGTGCTTTTCTTGCTTTATTGTTAAGTGTTAAATTTAATGCATGATATAAAGTTTGTAATATCAGGGTAGATTTACCACTACCAGAAACACCAGTAATACAAGTAAAACTTCCTGTTGGTATTTTGAGATTAACATTATTTAAATTATTTCCAGACGCTCCATTAATTTCAACAAATCTACCATTTTTTGCTAATCGACGAGATTTAGGAACTTCAATTGTTTTTTTATTAGAGAGATATTGACCTGTTATACTATTTTTATCTTTTTTAATTTCTTCATATGTTCCTTGAGCAGATACCTGACCACCATTTGATCCAGCCTCAGGACCCATGTCAATGATATGATCTGCGTTCTCCATTGTTTCAGTATCATGTTCAACAACAATTACAGTATTACCTAAATCTCTTAATCTTTTTAGAGCGTTAATAAGTTTAACATTATCTTTTTGATGTAAACCTATTGAAGGTTCGTCAAGAACATACAAAACACCTGTTAATCCAGAGCCTATTTGTGAGGCTAATCTTATTCTTTGTGCTTCACCACCAGATAAAGTTCCAGACTCTCTTGATAAAGTTAGATAATCAAGACCAACGTTAAGTAAAAAATTTAATCTTTCATTAATCTCTTTTAAAACATGTTCTGCAATCTTAAATTGTCTTTTGTCTAAGTTTTTTTCCAAATCTTTAAACCATTTAGCAGCATCAAGAATTGATTTTCTTGTAACCTCACTAATATTATGATTGTCAATTTTTACACACAGAGCTTCTTCTTTTAGTCTATCTCCGT
>CACEFI010000048.1 GCA_902558795.1 uncultured Pelagibacteraceae bacterium
TGATGTTGTATTTAGGTTTTGTGGACAAAAAACAACAGTTATATTTTGTGACAAGTTAAAAGACTTGGGTTTCAAACATGCGTTTAAAGCTGGTATTTCATTTGGAAAAGATGATCTAGTAATTCCAGAAAATAAAACACAATTAATTGAAGACACAAAAGGGTTAATTGCAGATTACGAAAATCAATATTCTGAAGGACTAATCACGAGAGGTGAAAAATATAATAAAGTAGTTGATGCATGGTCAAAATGTACAGATAAAGTTGCTGGTGAAATGATGAAGGGTATTTCTGCTACTGAAAAAACTCCAGAAGGTTTAAAAATTAATTCGGTGTATATGATGGCAGATAGTGGTGCCAGAGGATCGGCAGCACAAATGAAACAGCTTGCAGGTATGAGAGGTTTGATTGCGAAACCTTCAGGTGAAATTATTGAAAGCCCTATTATTTCCAACTTTAAAGAGGGTTTAACAGCTTTAGAATACTTTAATTCTACTCACGGAGCGAGAAAGGGACTTGCAGATACAGCTCTTAAAACAGCTAGTTCAGGTTATTTAACAAGAAGACTTTGTGACGTAGCTCAAGACTTAACAATCACAAAAGTTCAATGTGATGATCCAGGGTTTATTGAACTCTCAGAAATTTTAGAAGGTGGAAATGTTGTTGTAAGTTTATCAGAAAGAGCACTAGGTAGAGTTACTGCGGCCGAAGTAAAAAATCCTCTAACTGGTGAAATTGTAATTAAAAAATCTAAAATGATTGATGAAGCAGGTTGTGATTTAATAGATGCAGCAGGTGTTAAATCAATTAAAGTATACTCTGTAATGACATGTAGCTCAAAAGAGGGTGTTTGTGCTACTTGTTATGGTAGAGATTTATCAAGAGGAAAAATGGTACACGTTGGAGAAGCAATCGGTATGATTTCTGCTCAATCAATTGGTGAACCTGGAACTCAGTTGACTATGAGAACTTTCCACGTCGGTGGCACAGCATCTGTTAAACAAGATTCTCAAATTGTCAGTAAAAATGAGGGAACTCTTAAAATTTTAAACTCTAATATTTTAGAAGACTCTAAGAAAAACTTAATTGTAATGGGTAGAAATACTCAATTATCTATAGAAGATGATAATGGAGTTCAGGTTGCAGTTTATAAAGTAGCTTATGGATCAAAATTATTTTTTAATAACGGTGATAAAATTAAAGCTAACACAAAAATTTGTGAATGGGATCCATATACAACTCCTGTAATAGCTGAAAAAAGTGGAACAGCAAGTTTTGTTGATTTAATTGATGGAGTTTCAATTCAAGAAACTACTGATGATGCTACTGGGATATCTTCTAAATCAGTTATTGATTGGAGAGCACAGTCTAAAAGTACAGATTTAAAACCTAGAATTACTCTAAGAGATGAAAAAGGAAATGTAATTAAAAAAGCAGATGATAATGAAGCGAGATATTATCTAGTGCCTGATTCAATTCTTTCAATTAAAGACGGTCAAAAAGTTTTTGCAGGAGATGTTATTGCAAGACTTCCGAAAGAAACTACTAAAACAAAAGATATTACTGGAGGTCTACCAAGAGTTGCTGAATTATTCGAAGCAAGAAAGGCAAAAGATAGTGCGATTATTGCTGAAAATGATGGACAAGTTGTATTTGGTAAAGAGGTTAGAGGAAAACAAAGAGTATCTATTGTTCCTGAAGATGGAGCTGAACCTTCAAATTATTTAATTCCAAAAGGAAAACACATCAATTTTAATCCAGGTGAAAGAATACAAAAAGGAGAATACTTACTTGATGGACAACCATTGCCGCATGATATTTTAAGAGTTTTGGGAATAAAAGAATTAACTGAGTATTTTGTAAACCAAGTACAAGAAGTATACAGATTGCAAGGTGTAATTATTAACGACAAACATATTGAAACTATTTTAAGACAAATGCTTAAAAAAGTTGAAGTAAAAGTTTCTGGTGATTCTAGTTATTTACCTGGTGAAGTTATCGATAGAATTAAATTTGATAACACTAATGAAAAATTAGTAGCAGAAGGTAAAACACCTGCTGTTGGCGAGAGGGTATTAATGGGTATTACTAAAGCTTCTTTACAAACTGAATCGTTCATCTCAGCTGCTTCGTTCCAAGAAACAACAAGAGTTTTAACTGATGCAGCAATTAAAGGTAAAGTTGACCCATTAAATGGCCTAAAAGAGAATGTTATTGTTGGTAGATTAGTTCCAGCTGGAACTGGTAGTATCAAAAATAAATGGAATAAAAAAGCACTTGAGGATGACAATAATTTTATTGCCGAACAAGATAAATTAGAAACCTCTGTAGCTCCAGAAACACCCGCAAATCAGTAAAAATATCACCTAATACTTGAAGTTTTAGTTTGACAAAGACAGATTAATAAGTATTTTGGCGATGTTTTTGGTTGGAATGTAGTACCTACTAAAGTACTAAACGCTGCCACAAAATAACCTGTCAGTTATTTTCTTCTAAAAATAAATTAATTAATTTTAAAAATATTTATGCCAACTATTAATCAGTTGTTAAGAAAAAAAAGAGTTAAACAATTAACAAGGAACAAAGTTCCTGCTTTACAAAAGCAACCTCTAAAAAGAGGCGTGTGTGTTAAAGTTTACACAACTACTCCAAAGAAACCTAACTCTGCATTAAGAAAAGTTGCTAGAGTAAGATTATCAAATGGTTTTGAAGTTACCGCTTACATTCCAGGCGAAGGACATAATCTTCAAGAACACTCGGTAGTGTTAATTAGAGGTGGAAGAGTTAAAGACTTACCAGGCGTACGTTACCATATTTTAAGAGGTAATCTTGATACACAAGGTGTTGCTAATAGAAAAAAAAGAAGATCTTTATACGGAACTAAAAAAGGTAAATAATGTCTAGAAAAAAAACTCAACCGAAAAAAAACGTAGTTCCAGATCCAAAGTTTAACTCAACTATCATTCCAAAGTTAATAAACAATATAATGTACGATGGTAAAAGAGGTGTT
>CACEFI010000049.1 GCA_902558795.1 uncultured Pelagibacteraceae bacterium
AATAAATAAACCTCTTTCTGGATCATTTGCAAAAGTATGAACAGAATTTAAAATTCCTGATCTAACCAAAAATGTACCACTCATACTAAGAGCAAATGTTGATATTGATAGAATTATTACCCAAGATGTTAAGATTGATTTTTTTTCTAAAACCAAAATACAATGTAAAAGTGTTGTTAATGCTAACCAAGGCATTAAAGAAACATTTTCAACTGGATCCCAAAACCAAAAACCTCCCCAGCCTAACTCATAATATGCCCAAATAGATCCCAACAAAATTCCAAGAGTTAAAAAAAACCATGAGCCTAAAACCCATTTTTTTATATGTGATGCCCATTTTTTTGAAATTAAATTTAAACATGTGGCAGCTAATACTGAAGAGAAAATAATAGATGAACCTACATATCCTAAATACAAAATAGGTGGATGAATTGCCAAAGCAGGATCTTGAAGTATTGGATTAAGTCCCAAACCTTCTGTTGGTACTGGATAAATATGATTAAATGGATTTGAAGTTTTTATCAAAAAAATAAAAAAACCTACGATGATGATCTGCTGAAAGACTAAAGTTAATATTCTATATTTAATAGATTGATTTTTAGTCTTTAATAAAAAAATAAGAATAAATAATGTTAAAACAAGTAGCCATAATAATAAGCTTCCTTCATGATTTCCCCAAGTTCCAGCAATTTTATAAAAAATTGGTTTTGTTGTGTGTGAGTTATTAAAAACAGTCTCGTTACTAAAATCAGATACAATAAATGATAAAATTAAACATAAAAAACTAATTACTACTAAAAAAAATTGCAAAAATGTAAATGATAAAATTTTAGAATCTAATACATTTGCGTTTCTAAAGTTTTTTGCAGAAAAATAAAAAAGAATTAATCCAAAAAAAAGTCCTATAACTAATGAATAGTTTCCAATTAAACTAAATATCATTTTACTTTTCTCCAAGTGCTTGCTTTACCTCTGGAGGCATATAGTTTTCATCATGTTTTGCTAAAATTTTAGATGCAGAAAAAAAATTTCTATCTTTTAAAAAACCTTCTGCAACCACTCCTTTTCCTTCCTCAAAAAGATTTGGGATTGCCCCAGTATAGCTAACATTTATCTCATTTTTAAAATCTGTAATTATAAACTTAACTTCATTAGAATTTATTAAAATAGAGTCTTTTTTAACCATCCCACCTACTCTAATTTTTTTTTTATCTAATTCTGATAAAGCTTTAATTTCTGATGGTGATTGAAAATATACCACGTTTTCTTCAAGAGATTTTAAAACAAGGAATGTTGTTAGTATTAAAGTAATTAGGATAAGAACTACAAACAAAAATCTTAATTTAACTTTACGACCATACATGGTTTAAAAGTTAATTATTTGTGGCGTTAGCTAAAATTTCTTTATTAATTCTTTGTGATTTTGCAGATTTAGCTTTTTCTGAATTTAGAGATCCAAATTTAGCTACAAATTTATTTTGTTCTTTAGTAAATTGAACTTTTGTAATCAAATATAGAGCTGAAAAACTTAAAAGCGTAAAACTGAAAGCGGATAACACGTAAATTCCGTATCCGTTCATAAAAAGTAGTTCATTTATCATAGTCTATCCAAGCCTTTATTTTTAACTTTTATCAGTTCTGTATTATATTTCATTAAGAAAATTAGCAATGAAAAAAGAGCAAATGCCGCAGTCATTATTAGTAAAGGGAAAAGCATAGATGAATGAATTGAACTTTTCGATAAAATATTAATTGATGCTGGTTGATGAAGTGTGTTCCACCAATCTACAGAGTATTTAATTATAGGGACATTAACTATACCTAGTATGGTGATTAAGGTTGTGATCTTAAAAACCTTTTCTTCACTTTCATAAATTCTCCATGAAATTAGATACATTGCATAAAACAATGCCAAAATTAACATAGAGGTTATTCTTGCGTCCCAAGCCCACCAGGTTCCCCAAGTTGGTTTTCCCCAAATAGAACCAGTGACAAGCGCAATGATATTAAAAACAAATCCCGAAGGTGCTAAACTTTTCGCTATTAAAAAAAAATTCTTATTTTTAAAAATAAATCCACTAATTGATAAAAAAGTTATGCTTGAAAAAATTCCCAAAGAAATCCATGCAGCTGGAACATGTACATACATAATTCTGACGGCATCACTTTGCTTATAATCTTCAGGAGACAAAATTAGCGCCTCTGTTAACCCGACTGAAAGCACTACTACAAATAAAAATAGAACATATTTGGGAGCTTTAGAAGTTATCTGAAAGATCTTGTTTGGATGAAAAAGTTTAAACATATTTAATTAATAATGTTTAGTATGAAAAAGATTTCCGATCAAGAATGCAGAGGGAGATAATAATTTGAAATTAACATTTAACACTCTTGATCAGAATATGAGATTAATTTAATTAATTTATATGGCTTAGATTTGAGCTAAATGTGTTTGAAAAATGATAGGTTTAATTAGACATTTTAAAATAACTAGAGCCTTTTTTTCCTGAAAAAATCTCTTCTATTAAAGGATGTTTTATTGGCTCATCAGAGTCATCCATAAGAAGATTTTGTTCTGAAACATAAGCTTCATAAGTTATTTCGTCATTTTCAGCTAATAAATGATAAAAAGGCTGATCTTTTCTTGGTCTCACATTTTTTGGAATAGACTGATACCATTCCTCAGAATTATTAAATTCAAAATCTACATCATATATTATACCTCTGAATTCGAAGTGTTTATGTTTAACGATATCTCCAATAGAGAATTTAGCTTTTTGAATTGGCATACTCATTAGTATGGGTATTTAAAGATAAAAATCAATGCTAAAAAGATTAATGTTTTGCGATGTGGCAAATATGTTAATATCTTTTTAGTGAATAAATCTTTTTTAAAATTTGTTACTGATTTTGGACCATTAGCTATATTTTTTTTCTATTACTACAAT
>CACEFI010000050.1 GCA_902558795.1 uncultured Pelagibacteraceae bacterium
ATCATACACCAATTGAAATTAAACTAGCTTAGAGATTTAATTTTATTAACTAATTCCTCATTGATGTGTCTAGGGCCTGTATCTTGACGATTTTTATGTCTTCTTTCTCCAGGTAATCTTACTTCACCCATAGATTTCATTTTTTCAAAAAATTCTTCAGCATGTTTTTGCCAGTTTGTTCCTGCAGTCTTATCTGGACAAATTGCTAGAATAAATTCACCACCGCTTGGAGGGCCACCATCATTATTATCTTTAGCAGCCGTTTCATAACTAAAATTATCACCAACTAAAGCACCAGCTAGTAACTCTACCATCATAGCTATTGCTGAACCTTTGTAGCCACCAAAAGGTAATAAAACTCCACCGTCAGCAATCTCACCTGGGTCAGTAGTATCTTTACCATCTTTCGTTAATCCAGTTCCAAGGGGAACTTTGTGGCCTTCTCTTTTGGCAACCTGAACTTCTCCCATTGCCATCGATGCTGTTGCCATATCATAAACAACTGGAGTTTTACCAGCTCTAGGCCAAGCAAATGAAATTGGGTTTGTTCCAAATAATGGTTTAATAGCACCTGCTGGGGCTACTGCTGGTTTATAAGAAGTGCAAGCAAAAGCAACTAATCCCTCGTCAGCTAATTTTTCAGTTTCAGGCCACATAGCAGCCATGTGATGAGAGTTATTGATTGCTAAAACAGCAACACCATTTTCTTTTGCAGTTTTAGAAAGTTCAGGAAGACCTTTACTTAAAACAACTGGTGCTAAACAGTTATTACCTTGAACTTTAATCACTGATGAAGAAATCTTATTAACTTCAGGTTTGCCTTTGCCATTAATTTTTCCACTTTTTAAACCTGATATATAAGCAGGCAGTCTAAACAAACCGTGTGATACAGAGCCATCTCTTTCAGCATTTCTAATTAAATCTGATAATATCGATGCAGTTTCATCATCACATCCATTTGCCAAAAGTGTTTTTTTGGCTAATTCAAATATTTCATCTAAAGTTAAAGATACTGTACTCATTATTTTGATTTACATTTCTTACATAAACCAAAAAATTCTAAATTATATTTACGATATTTCATTCCAGAGTCGTCTGAAAAGTTAGATAAATATTTTGAAAGTTTCGAATTACTTATTTCAGATACGTTTTCACAACTTTCACAAATTGAGAATGCAGTTGCTTTTGATATTTGACAGCTAGAATTTTGACAGGCAATAAAAGCATTTCTACTTTCGATCTTGTGAATTTTTCCAATTTCAACCAATTTGTCTAATGCTCTATAAACTTGTAAAGGAGCTTTAATTCCTTTTTTTTGAACATCAAACAAAATTGAGTAAGCCTTCATAGGTCCGCCAGATTTATCAATTATATCAAAAATAATTTTTTGGTTCTTTGAAAGATTGTGTTCTTTTTCCATTTATAAATTCTTATCAATTAGTTATCAGTTTTTCAATTTAATCGATTGTTTAATATTAATTAAAGACAATATAAATAATACTAAAGCAGCCATAATTATTGATGGTCCTGATGATGTATTAAACTCTAAAGATGAAAATAGTCCAAGTAATACTGATAACAATCCACCAATTATTGAAAATAACACCATCTTTTGAGGACTATCGGAGATATTTCTAGCCATAGCCGCAGGGATAATCAGCATACCTGTAATTAGTAATAACCCTACCATTTTAATTGATATTGCTATTACAGCAGCCATAAGAATTGTAAAAATAGCTTTTGCTCTATCAGGGTTTAAACCCTCTGCTTCTGCTAATTCATAATTAACTGTAGATGCAAATAAGGGTTTCCAAATCAACTTAAGAACTAATAAGATTACGGCTCCACCAGTCCAGATGATTAATAAATCATCAGTAGTCACAGCTAATATATCGCCAAATAATAGACCCATAATATCAAATCGAATAAATGTTAAAAAACCTATTACTACCAATCCAACAGCTAAAGAGGAATGGGCTAATAGACCAAGCAATGCATCACCAGGTAAGTTAGTTTTCTTCTGTAATTGAATTAAAATCAAAGCAATTAAAGATGAGATTATAAATACAGAAAGAGCAATGTTTAGTTCAAATGAATAAGCCAATGTAACACCAAGCAACGCTGAGTGAGCTAATGTATCGCCAAAGTATGACAATCTTCTCCAAACAACAAAACAACCAAGAGGTCCTGTTACTAAAGCAATACCTAAGCCTGCAATTAACGCTCTTATAAAAAAATCATCAAACATCTAATTTTTCTTTATCCCCTCATCTGAATGTACATGATCGTGTTTATGTTCATATACAGAGAGAATTTGCGATGCTTGTTCACCGAATAAGGTTTTATATTCATTGTTTTTAGCAACGTCCATTGGTGTTCCAGAACAGCATACGTGACCATTTAAACAAACTACATGATCAGTTGCCGTCATAACTGTATGTAAATCATGTGAGATTAATAGAATTCCACAATTAAGTGTATCAGAAATTCTTTTTATTAATTCATACAAAGCAATCTCACCCGTATAGTCTACGCCTTGTACAGGTTCATCTAAAACTAGTAATTCTGGTTTTTTTGAAATTGCTCTTGCTATTAAAACTCTTTGAAATTCACCACCTGATAAATTTCCTAAATTTTTATTTTTAAGATGGATAACGCCTGTTAACGTAAGCGCTTCATCAATTGTCTCATCCTTAATATTTTCTGTTAAAAGCATGAAGTCCTGAACTCTAAGCGGTAAAGTCCAATCAATTGAAATTTTTTGAGGAACATACCCAACTTTATTTGTGTATTTCTCAACACTTCCTTCAATGTTCTTGTAAATTCCT
>CACEFI010000051.1 GCA_902558795.1 uncultured Pelagibacteraceae bacterium
GACTCATTTACTCACAATGTTGTTCATCAATTGTCTTTATTTGATGATGTGGAATGTGATGACTTTAGTAAAATTGATAAATCAAAATTAAATAAAGCATCTGTAATTGTTTTTTCTCCAGGACCAGGTTCACCCAAAGATTATCCTTTAACTTCAAAGATTTACAAAAGATATAAAGGAAAAAAGAAAATAATAGGAGTTTGTCTGGGATTTCAGCAAATATTATTTTCTGAAGGTGCTCAAATAATACATCAAAAGAGAATTTATCACGGTTTTCAATCAGAAATATTGGTAAATAAATCAAGTAAATTGTTTAAGGCCGGAACTAAGTTTAAAGTTGGTCGCTATCATTCTCTAAAATTAAAGGAGCCATTCAGGGCAGAAAATTTTGACATAACCATGAGATGTGTTATTTCAGGAACCGCAATGTCATTTGAAAATAACATTGATAAAATTTATGGATTTCAATTTCACCCCGAGTCATTTTTAACTTTGAATGGTAAACTACTTATTGAAAAAATCTTATCGGCTTAAAGATCTTAAAGAAGTTGATTTTGAAGATCTTTGGGGGGATCATGGTGTATTCACAACAATGTGGATATTTGACAAACCATCAAAAATTCTTTTTTTTAAAGAACACATTAATAATTTAATAAAATCTTCAAAGGCATATTCAGTATTTAAATCATCGTTGAAGTCAGATATTTTATATTTATTAAAAAAAAATTTAGTTTCAAAGAGAAAGTATAATCACTTATTAAGAATAGCTCTAAACCTCTTTTAAGCATATTGGCATTAGTCATGTAATTTGTTGCAATTCCACCCACATATTCATCCATAATTCTTTGTAGACGTTGTAAGCCTTGAATTGGTGAAATGTAGCTTGGAGATACTGTTCCTCCAGTAATCTCATTTTGAGCAACTGTGTAAGTTTCAAGAGGTTTGTAGACTTTAGTCTTGAAATCCTCACATTGTTTATCAGAAACTTTTAATCCTTCTGCTTTTTTGTCTTCTATATATTTAACAGCTGCTTTTGCTGCTAATCTACCTTCGGTAAAAGAACCAGATGAAAATTTGTGAGCACTTCCACCTACCGTATCACCTGCTCCAAACAATCCATCAATAGTAAGCATTCTGTTATATCCCCAGAAATATTCTGGTGGAGATAAATCTTCAGGACCACTAACCCAAGCTCCTGAACATGTAGCGTGAGAACCCATCACATATGGTTCGGATGTTGTTAATTCAGGGTTAGTATATTTTGGATCTATATTTTGAGATGCCCAAACAACTGCTTGGCCAACAGTCATACCTAAGAAATTTTCCCAACCAACAGTTTCTAAATGCGGATCCTGGAAAGCTTCAGTAGTAACCATGTGAATTGGTCCACCCCCGGCCATAGTCTCTTGAATAAATGCATGATTTCTCAAACAAGTTGGAGTTGGATGGTGATCAATATATTCACCAACAAGCTCTTTAGTTTGATCATACCATTTTTTCTCATAATTTTCACCATTAGCGTTTTGAGTATAAGTTTTTAAGTGTAAGAAATATGCACCAACTGGCCCATATCCATCTTTAAATCTACACAACACAATTCTGTTTTCCATTTGTGTCATTTTAGCTCCAGCAGCAATTGGTAATGCATAAGCTGACCCATTACTCCAAGGGGCATACCAAGTTCTTCCCATTCCCTCACCAACAGCTCTTGGTTTGAATATGTGAGAAGCACCCCCAGCTGCAACTATTACAGCTTTAGCTCTAAACACATGGAAATCACCCGTTCTCATATTAAATCCAACAGCACCACCTACTCTGTTTTCTTGAGACTCATCCATCAATAGATGGGTAATCATAATTCTATTGTAAATTTTATCAGCTGATTTTTTTGCAGCCTCTGCAACGATAGGCTTATAACTCTCTCCATGAATCATAATTTGCCATTTACCTTCTCTTAAATATCTGCCAGTTTCTTCATTTTTCATCATTGGAAGACCCCACTCATCAAACATGTGAACTGTTGAGTCTACGTGACGAGCCATATCGTAACCTAAATCTTCCCTAACCATTCCCATTAAATCATTTCTTGCATATCTGACATGATCTTCAGGTTGGTTTTCGCCCCACTGCATTCCCATATAGCAGTTAATAGCGTAAAGACCTTGGGCAACAGCACCACTTCTATCAATATTTGCTTTTTCAACACAAATAATTTTCATGTCTCTTCCCCAGTGTCTAGCTTCAAAAGTAGCACCAGTTCCAGCCATACCACCACCAACTACTAGTACATCGCAATCTTCGTAATGTGTTTTATGCTTAGCCATTAGTAGTAAACTCCTTTTTTAAATGAGTCTTTTGGAACAACTGGTAATTCACCATTAATATTAAGTCCTTCAGGCTCTGTGTATAATCTTTGAGAATTAATTTCACCTTGATTAGGTTTATCTCCATCAGAAAGCTTAGGAATAAATTTACCCCAAGGTTTTGTCGTAATTGGTGAAACAAAGTCTTTTGTAGTTCCATTTCTAAATTTAATTTTCCAAGAAATAGTTCCTTTTTCCTCTTCACGTCTAACTCTTACAGAGTGCCCCATAGGAGCAAAATCAGCATAACCTCTAACATCAATTGCATGATTAGGGCATGCTTTAACACAAGAATAACATTCCCAACAAAAGTTAGGTTCAATATTTTTTGCACGTCTTATATTTTCATCAATATGCATTATATCTGATGGGCAAATATCTACGCAATGACCGCAGCCATCACATCTAGTCATGTATACAAATGTTGACATATTATTTTCTCTCCTTATTTAAAATTTTC
>CACEFI010000052.1 GCA_902558795.1 uncultured Pelagibacteraceae bacterium
CATGATTGAGCTGCGCCTTTAGATATAGTTTCCATAACTTTATCCATATCCAATCCTGCATTTATTCCAAAGTTAATTGCCTCAGATAAACCTTGTACTGTTCCAGCAATACACATTTGATTCATCATTTTTGTAAGTTGTCCACTACCACAAGGACCAATTAGTTTTACCTTTTTGCTATAACAATCAATTACAGGCTCAGCTTTTTTAAATACTTCTTCATCACCGCCCACCATAACCGTTAGTATTCCGCCTTCAGCACCAGCTTGTCCTCCAGAAATTGGTGCATCTAAAAAACTAAATCCTTTATCATTTGCCTCTTTATTTAATTGTCTAGAAACCTCAGCAGACACAGTTGAGTTATCAATAAAAATTGATCCAGCTTTCGCTGTTTTGAATAATCCGTTTTCACCTGTTGCTACTTCTCTTAAATCATTGTCATTACCAACACATGTAAAAATAAAATCTGCAGATTCTGCTGCTTGAGCAGGAGTATCTGCCATTTTACCTTTATATTCGCTAATCCATTTTTCAGCTTTTGATTTTGTTCTATTAAAAACAGTTACATTGTGTCCGGCTTTTGATATATAACCAGCCATTGGGTAGCCCATAACCCCAAGACCTATGAAAGCAACATTACAAGTCATAATTTTTTTCTATGTTTAAAAGTTTAAGTTTAAAAGTAATTGTATTTGGTTTTATTTTTACATTTTTTTCTAGTTTTGGACAGAGTTTTTTTCTTGGGCTTTTTAATTCTAGTATAAGAGATACCTTGTCTATTACTCATGGACAATTTGGCTCAATTTTTGCTTCGGCTACATTACTTAGTAGCATTCTTTTTATATGGTTAGGAAAAAAAATTGATGATGTAAATGTATTTAAATTTTCTTTATTTGTAATTCCACTTTTAGCTTTTGCATGTTTTTTCTTTTCTAAAATATATTCAATACCATTTTTATTTGTAGCAATATTTTTAATGAGATTTTCAGGTCAAGGAATGATGTCTCACACTGCAAGCACTACAATTTCAAGATACTTTACCAAATCAAGGGGTAAAGCTCTAAGTGCAGGTTGGTTTGGATTGTCTTGTGGTGAATTTATTTTACCTGTTTTGACTGTGTATTTATTAACTTTATATACTTGGCAAAATATTTGGGTAACAATTTCAATTATTGTAATTTTACTTTTACCAATAGCTTCCTATTTTTTAATTAAAAACTTAAGTTTAGATTCAAGAGAAACAGACAAGAACCAAAAGCAAATAGATAAAAATATTAAGCAATGGACAAGACTTGAAGTTTTAAAAGATTATAGATTTTATATAATTAGTTCAAACATGCTTGCCATGCCCTGGATTGCAACAGGAGTTTTTGTTTATCAGTCGTATGTGACCAGCTCAAAAGGTTGGGGTGAATTTACTATTGCTCAATCATTTATGTCTTATTCTATTTTCACAGTTTCAACATTGTTATTAGCAGGTCCATTGATAGATAAATTTAGCAGTAGAAAACTATTAATTTATATGAATATTCCATTATTGTTTTCTACATTTGTAATTATTTTATTTGATTCATCTGTTACAGCATTTGTGTTTCTTGGATTGATTGGAATCTCTAATGGATTTGCCAATGTATTAGGTTCAGCTACTTGGGCTGAAATTTATGGAGTGAAATATATTGGATCAATTAAAGCCTTAACCACTGCTTTAATGGTTTTTTCTACAGCATTTGGAACAGCTTTATTTGGAGTTTTGATTGACATTGGTTTTTCAATCGAAAAAATTGCCGTTGTCTCTGCTATTTATATATTCTCGTCTTTAGTCCTGTTGTTTTTAACAAGAAAGAAGCTAAATCCTATTTATATTTAGAAAACGCTTGATTTTTTTGAGCCCCAGGTATAAACAACCGGCCATGGCAAGAGTTACAGTAGAAGATTGTATAGATAAAGTAGAAAGTCCATATGAATTAGTGCTTGTTGCTAAGGAAAGAGCTACTCAACTAAATTCAGGAATTGAGCCAACTTTAGATAGAGATAACGATAAAAATACAGTTATTTCTTTAAGAGAAATTGCTGAAGAAAAAATTAAAGTTTCAGATTTAACTGAAAGCGCAGTTTACAAGCTAAGAAAACATGTTGAGCAAGTAGATGATGGTGCTGAAGATGATGAAGAAATTGGTGATGATTTTGAAAACATGTACAAAGGTGAAATTTCAAAAAGTGGAACACCAATTTTACCATCTAAAAGAGCAAGAAAAACTCCTGAAAAAATTCAAGTTTCTCAAGAAGATTTAGCAGAGTTATCAGAAACTGCTAAACCTGATGTTGATGTGTCAACAGGAGAAGAAACAATGAATGAACAAGGTGAAGTATCGCTTGATGAAGTTTCAGAACAAGAAAATCAAGAAGCAGAAGTAAATTCAGAAGATTCAGACGCTTCAAACTCATAGTAAAATCATATAAAGTTAAAACATGAATAGGAAAGT
Source organism: uncultured Pelagibacteraceae bacterium (assembly GCA_902558795.1). GTDB lineage: Bacteria > Pseudomonadota > Alphaproteobacteria > Pelagibacterales > Pelagibacteraceae > Pelagibacter. The sequence continues at coordinate 2,484 of CACEFI010000052.1, forward strand.
ATCAGTTGCTCCTATGATGGATTGCACAGATCGTCATGAGCGTTACTTTTTGAGACTGATTTCCAAAAATACACTTCTTTATACTGAAATGGTTGTTGATGAAGCAATCAATAGAGGGGATAAAAAAAGATTACTCGAATTTAATATCAACGAAAAACCTGTTGCATTACAATTGGGTGGATCTTCACCTAAACTTTTATCTGAAGCATCAAAAATAGGTGAGGACTTTGGTTATGATGAGATTA
>CACEFI010000053.1 GCA_902558795.1 uncultured Pelagibacteraceae bacterium
GACCTATTGAAGAAATGGAACTTGGAAATCATTCTACAGTTTTTAGAAAAAGACCAGGCAGTAATGATGTGGAGGGTAAGGTTTATTTTAAAAAAATTTTTGGAAAGTTATATATTAGAAAAAAAGGTAAAATTGCAAATTAATGGCGGAAGAGGAGGGATTCGAACCCTCGGTACAAGTTTCCTCGCACGGTCATTTAGCAAACGACTGGTTTCAGCCTCTCACCCACTCTTCCGTATGACATAGTGTATTAAGCGATTGTATTGAAAATTCAATACTAATAAAGTAATTATTCAATAATTATGAAAAATAAGTACTCAGTATTTTCGTTGATCAAAAACGCGTTCTCGTATCATGAGAATTGGCAACGTGCGTGGAAAGATCCGACACCTAAAAAAGAATATGATGCTGTTATAGTTGGAGGTGGAGGTCATGGTTTGGCTACTGCTTATTATTTAGCAAAAAAACACAACATGACAAATATTGCTGTAGTTGAAAAAGGTTGGATTGGTGGAGGTAACACTGGAAGAAATACTACAATAATTAGATCAAATTATTTATGGGATGCGAGTGCTGGTCTTTATGATCATGCATTAAAAATTTGGGAGGGTTTATCTCAAGAGCTTAACTATAATGTAATGTTCAGCCAAAGAGGTGTGATGAATCTTGCTCACAATCTTCAAGATGTAAGGGATTTAAAAAGAAGAACTCACGCTAATAGATTAAATGGTATTGATGCAGTTTATTTGAGTACTGAAGAAGTTAAAAAGTTTTGTCCTATTATTAATACATCACCAGATATCAGATACCCAGTTTTAGGTGGAACACTCCAAAAAAGAGCTGGGACAGCAAGGCATGATGCCGTTGCTTGGGGTTATGCAAGAGGTGCAGATGAAATGGGTGTAGATATAATTCAAAATTGTGAAGTAAAAGGTATTAAAAGAAACGGTGATACTGTTGAAGGTTTAGAAACAACAAAGGGTTTTATAAAAACTAAAAAAGTAGGTGTTGTTGCTGCTGGACATTCAAGTGTTATCGCTAACATGGCTGGTTTAAGATTGCCTCTTGAGAGTAAACCATTACAAGCTTTAGTTTCAGAACCTGTTAAACCAATAATTGATACTGTAGTTATGTCAAATGCGGTACATGCATATGTAAGCCAGTCAGATAAAGGTGAATTGGTAATTGGTGCAGGAACAGATGATTATGTTTCTTATACACAAAAAGGAAGTCATCAAATAGTAGAAGGAACATTGAACGCTATTTTAGAACTTTACCCAATTTTTAGTAGAATGAGGATGTTAAGACAATGGGGAGGAATTGTAGATATTTGCCCAGATGCGAGTCCAATTCTAAGTAAGACTTCTATTAAAGGACTGTATTTTAATTGTGGTTGGGGAACCGGTGGATTTAAAGCAACACCAGGTTCAGGAGATTTATTTGCACACACAATAGCTAATGATGAGCCACATAAATTAAATGCAGCATTTAATTTAAATAGATTTGTAAGTGGAGACCTTGTTGATGAACATGGTGCTGCAGCGGTTGCTCATTAATGTTTGTTATTAATTGTCCTTACTGTGGTGAGAGAGATCAGCAGGAATTTAAAGCTGGTGGTGAAGCTCATATAGAAAGACCAAAACAACCAACAGAATTAAGTGATGATGAATGGGCAGAATATTTATTCATGAGGAAAAATATTAAAGGTATTCAATTTGAAAGATGGAATCATGCTCATGGTTGTAGAAAATGGTTTAACATGGTGAGAGACACCTCTAACGATGAAATTAAATTAATATATAAAATGGGTGAAAGACCTCCTTCTAAATAATATGCCAGCAAATTTGAGAGTTCAATCAAGTGAATTTATAGACGAAACTGTAAGAATTTCCTTTAAATTTAATGGGAAAACTTATCACGGGTTCAAAGGAGACACGCTAGCCTCTGCCCTCCTAGCTAATGATGTTCATTTAGTTGGTAGAAGTTTTAAATATCACAGACCAAGGGGGATAATGACTGCGGGATCAGAGGAACCAAACGCAATCGTTCAAGTGAATGACAAAACAAATAGAACTGAACCAAATGTAAGAGCAACGGAAGTAGAAATTTATGAGGGACTAGAAGCATCTAGTCAAAACTGTTGGCCTAGTGTTAATTTTGACATTGGTGGAATAAACAATGCACTATCAGCTTTTTTACCAGCGGGTTTTTATTACAAAACATTTATGTGGCCAGCTAGTTTTTGGGAAAAATATGAATACTTCATAAGACACTCTGCAGGATTGGGTAAATCTCCTACAGATAAAGATCCGGATATTTATGATCATAGAAATATTCATTGTGATGTACTTGTTGTTGGAGCTGGTATTTCAGGAATTTTAGCAGCCAAAAATGCAGCTAAAAATAATTTAAGAACATTACTTGTTGATGAAAAAAATGAATTAGGTGGTGCAACTATTTACCAAAATAGAGAATTTAACAAGATTAATAATCAAAGCTCATCTGATTGGATTAAAAAAGAAATTAAGGAATTAAAAAATATAAAAAACCTTGAAATTAAAACCAGAACTAGTGTTGT
>CACEFI010000054.1 GCA_902558795.1 uncultured Pelagibacteraceae bacterium
TAAATAAAATATAGTTTAAATTTTTGCATTTAAAATTTTTTATAATAACATCAATGTAAATGTCTAGTCCAATTCCATAAAATTGTACTTAAATCAATCATTGTTAAATATGTTTAATTATTTTTAAATAATCTTCTTTTTCAATATCCATAACTTTTTTTGAAACCTCAAAATCAAAGCCATTTCGAGCCAATAAAGAAATATCCTTTTTGTAAAACAATGGTCTATTATCTTCAGCTCTTGCAGGTCCTATTCTTTTTTTCTTGCAAATTTTAATAGCTGAAAAAAAATCTTGGTCAGAGTTGTCTTCTTTAATTCTATCGACAGTATTTTTTATAAATTCATCCTGAATTCCCTTTCCTATCAAATAATTTCTAATTTTATTAATAGAGCTACCTCTTTGGATCATGCTTTTAGCTTTACTTTCGGAGTAAAATTTATCATTGATGAATTTATTTTTTTCTAAATCATACAAAACTATATCAACCAATTTGTTAACATCTTTTTTTCTCACATCAGAAGAAGAAAGCTTCATATATTTTTTTAAAAGATATGTTTTTAACTGCTGTTTTGAAGGAGCATATTTTTCAACATAAGCAAATGCAAAATTTCTCATTTCTTCAACGGTTACTTGCAGTGTTTTTTTTCTATTTCTTATAGGAATCATTGTTAGATTTTATATAATATATCTAAATGATCGAACAAATTTATACTTATTTTACTATTGAGACACTTTATATGTGGATCAACTTAGGAGTATTACCATTTTGGTTTATGCTAATTTTTTTTCCTCAGTCTCATCTTGGAAGGATCTTTGTGGCTTCAATATTTCCAATATTTATTTTATGCGGTGTTTATATTTTTGTTTTATATAAATCATATTTAATTGGTTATAATTTTGATAGTAATTTTACACTATACTTAGGATTAGATGAGCTCTCTAGACTATTCGAGGATCATTTATATTTAATGCTTTTTTGGACACACTTTATTGCGATTAATCTATTTGTAGGTGGGTGGATAGTGAGAGACTCGCAAAAATTTTATATCAACAAAATCTTGGTAGCAATCCCACTGATAATTACTTATTTAATTGGGCCAATTGGTTTATTCTTTTATTGGATCATTAGAATTTTCTATGCAAAAAGAATGAACTTGTATGAGTAGCTATATTGATTTTTATTTTGATATAATTAGCCCTTATTCATACTTAGCTCATAAAAAAATACAAAAAATTCAAGAAAATCAAAAAATTATTTTTAATTATAAACCTATTTTATTAGGAGGTCTTCACAATCTAGCAGGTATAAGCGCACCTGCTTTTAATAAATACAAAATGAAAAATATGCAAAGTGACTGTGAACTAATCTCAAAAAAAAATGATATCTTATTTAAGTGGAATTCCAAATTTCCAATAAATTCTCTTTCAATAATGCGGGGATATATATCAGTTAATGACAATCAAAAAGATAAATACTTGGATATATTTTTTAATGCTTACTGGAGAAATGATGTAGACTTATCTTCAGCAAAAGAATTTTCAAAATTATTAGAGTGTCTAAAAATAGATAGTAAAATCTTTTTTGAGAAAATTACAGAACAATCAATAAAGGATACCTTGAAAAAAGTAACCAATGATGCTTTTGAAAAAGAAGTCTTCGGTGCTCCAACTTTTATTGTAAATAACAAAATTTTCTGGGGACAGGATCGTCTTGAATATGCTCTTGAAGAATTAGATTAAATTATACTATTTTAAATTTGCTTTGGCTAATTGCACCAAAACCACCCCCTATATGTGATATTTTCTCATACCCCATATTCTTTAAAGCTTTAACTGCTAGGGCAGATCTAACTCCACCAGCACAAAATAAAACCATTTCTTTGTTTTGATCTAGAACACCTTGTTGAAACAAAGCACTATTTGGATCCAAATAAATTTCCAACATTCCTCGTGGTACATGAACTGAATTTTCGACTTTACCTGTATTTTCTAATTCATGAGCATCCCTGATATCAATCAAATTACAACTATTATCTTCAATCATTTTTAAAGCTTCATCTGCGTTAATCGTTTTGATTTCTTGCAAGGCTTCGGACACTAGAGTTTGAATAGATTTTACATTCATTGCTATTATTATATGTTATTTTGAAATAAATTAAACAATTGTGCTTCCAAAATTTCTTAAACCTCATCATATAAAATTATCAAATCTTATTAGAATTGGTCCAAAAACTGATGGGGGCTATGTAATAGATAAAAGAGTAATAAATAAAACAAAAATATTAATTACATGTGGTTTGAATGACGATTGGGAATTTGAAAAAA
>CACEFI010000055.1 GCA_902558795.1 uncultured Pelagibacteraceae bacterium
GTTATCTTTTAATTGTTACAGAATTGTTACAAACTAACTTCAAGATTGCATTTAAAAAAAAAGGCCAGTAAAAACTGGCCTTTTTTTGTGGATAAGTCTAAATTTACTTAATACTAATTGTGTTTAAATCCAAAGCAGCTGTTCGTGTTACTTTGTATTTATCTGAAGCTAATGGGACTAATCCAATTTTAGCCAAATAACCTCTATTGCCCATAGCTTTTTTAGATGTAAATTCTTTCAAATACTCTTGCATACCTGGAATCACGCCAATGTGAGCTTTCTTCACGTAAAAGAAAAGAGGTCTTGCTATTGGATATGAATAATCTTGGATACCCTCTAGAGATGGTTGAACACCATTAATAGCTGCTGCCTTAACTTTGTCCTTGTTAGCAACTAAATAACTATAACCAAAAAACCCATATGCATCCGGATTAGAAGTTAGTTTTTGAACAATTAATGTATCATTTTCACCAGCTTCAACTGCATAACCATCCTCTCGCATTTTAGCACATTCTTTTTTAGCTTTTTTTCCAGCTGCATCATAAAGAGATTTTGCTGTTTTTGTGCAACCTTTACCCATTACTAAAGAATTCCAGGCATCTCTAGTACCAGATGTTGGAGGAGCAATTAAAATTTCGATTTTTTTATTTGGAAGACTTGAGTCAATATCGCTCCATTTTTTGTATGGATTTTCAACAAGCTTACCGTCAATATCTACTTTAGCAGCTAAAGCTCTCCAAAGTTGTTCTTTTGTAAAATTAGCGTCTGGAGCGCTAACTGCATGAGCAAAAGAAATACCATCATTACCGACTACTATTTCAATTATTTCAGACACACCATTTTTTTCACATAATGCTTTCTCTTTTGGTTTAATTGCTCTTGAAGCATTAGTAACATCTGGATGATTTGCACCAACACCAGCGCAAAATAATTTCATTCCACCCCCAGTTCCAGTACTTTCAATAACAGGAGTTTTGAATTTCCCACTTTTACCAAATTTTTCAGCAACAACAGTTGCATATGGATAAACAGTGGAAGATCCTACTATCTTAATTTGATCTCTTGAGTAACTTGTTGTTGTAAAACTTAGAACTAAAAGAAATCCCAATAATATATTAATTAATCTATTCATAATTTTCCTTTTTTTTAGATTTAACATACGCAACTAATTAAATCTGATTCTTAAATATTTTATTAAAGGAAGGTTAAAGTTTTATTACAATGACTAACTTTTTAGTTGTATTATAAAGCGTTAAATTTGATATCAATTGTAGTTCCCTGATTTTCAATACTATTAATATCCATTTCTGCTCTATGTTGAGATACTAAATGTTTAACAATAGCTAACCCCAAACCAGTGCCTCCAACACTACGACTTTTGCTTGGATCTACAGTAAAAAAACGTTCAGTAATTCTATGTATTGATTCTTTAGGTATACCAATACCTTGATCAACAACTGAAACAATATTTGAGTCACCTTCTTTTTTAAATGTAATTGAAACTTCTTTATTTTTATCGCTATACTTAATGGCGTTATCTATAAGGTTGGTAAAAATTTCGATTAATTTATCTCTATCACCAATTATTTTAAAATTATCCACTTTATAAAAGTTCAATTTGATATTGTTTTTACTAACTAATTTTTCATAAGTTTTGATCACATATTCAATCAACTCAGTTAAATCTATTTCATGGGTGGGTCTTATGTGTTCCTGTAATTCAATTTTAGATAAAGATAATAAATCTCTAATTAAATTTTCCATCCTTTCAGATTGTGAGGTCATTATTGGGAGTAAGTTTTTAACTTCAGAATTTTTCTTTAAATCAGAGTTGTTCTCAAATGTTTCAAGTCCCATTTTAATCGATTGTAATGGTGTTCTTAATTCATGTGAAACGTTTGCAACAAAATCTGATTTTAATTGTTGGAATTTATGAAATTCAGTTAGATCTCTAATAAATAAAAAACATGAATTTTCATCAAAAAAAACATTAGTTTTATCTAGATAAATTGTAATATTTAATCTGAAGGTTGATTGATTTCTGATTTCAATTTCAAGATCTGTTAAATTATTGCCATCAAAAGCCTTATCAATAGAATTTAATAAATCAG
>CACEFI010000056.1 GCA_902558795.1 uncultured Pelagibacteraceae bacterium
ACTTTGTGATCTCATCACTGAGATTATCACCATTTGCATGCTGATCTATTGTTTGCTTTTCTTCAGGTTTTTCAGGTCTATTTTCAACCTTAGCCTTAAAACCTTTCATAATAGCTGTTCCACCCAAATAAAAAACGAACCCAAGAATTGGGACTGCTAATCCAAAAAATATTATCTTTTCCATAAATTAATCTTCGTCCTCATCACGCCACCCTTTTCGATACATTAAGTATCCTGCTAAAATAACTGAAAAAGTTCCAGCTATCATACCAAAATCAAAACCAACTTGTTTTCCATATAAATACCAACCCAACTGAGTTGCTCCAATTGGAACTGCAGTTAGTAGTATCATTATTAATCCGATTCTATATTCGTATGGAGGTTTTTTCATTTGAAAACTTTATCAAATAAAAAAAGAAATTAATGAAGTTTTATCTATTTGAGACAATAAAACTTACTATTAAAAAGTGTTTATTTTTGTGATCTTTTAAAACACTCTACAGTATTTTTAAGCAAACAAGCAATCGTCATGGGTCCTACTCCACCTGGAACAGGGGTTAGAGCTTTAGCTACTTTTGAAACTTCGTCAAATGCAACATCTCCAACTAGACCATTTTCTGTTTTATTAATTCCAACATCAATTACAATCGCATCTTTTTTAACCCAATCTCCTTTTACAAGTTCTGGTATACCTACAGCTGCAACAATAATGTCTGCTTCTAAACATTCTGCTTTTAAATCTTTTGTTCTTGAATGTGTAATTGTCACTGTACAATTTTCTTTAAGAAGAAGTTGTGTCATGGGCTTACCATTTAAATTTGATCTTCCAACTACAACTGCTTTTTTACCGCTTAAGTTTGGCTCAATTTTTTTAATCATCAAATAACATCCAAGCGGAGTACATGGTACTGAACTTTCATAACCAGATGATAAATTTCCTACATTCATGGGATGAAAACCGTCCACATCTTTAGATGGAGCAATTGTTTCAATTACTTTTTGTTTATCAATATGTTTTGGAAGTGGAAGTTGAACTAAAATTCCAGAAACGGTCTCATCATTATTAAGTTCTTCAATTTTTTCTAAAACAGTTTTCTCTTCAACTGTATCTGGGTATTTGATAACCTCAGATTTTAAGCCTACTTCATTTGCTGATTTTTCTTTGTTTCGAACATAAATTTGGCTAGGAGCCATGTCTCCAATTAGAATAACAGTTAAACCTGGAACTTTGTTATGTTTAGTTTTTAAATCAGCTACTTCTTGTTTTAATTCTTCCCTAAGTTCAGCTGCTGCTTTTTTTCCATCAATTAAAATCATAATTCTTCCTTAAAAAATCATTGGTGCAATGTAAAGCTTCATACACATTTCAATAAACCAAATCAATAAAAGAAGAATTACTGGTGATATATCTAATGAGCCTAAATTAGGTAAAAAACGCCTAATTCTATATAATAATGGATCTGTTAATCGATAAGTCAATTCTAGCACAGAGTAAACAAATCTATTTTGGGTATTTAGAACGTTGAAAGCTACAAGCCAACTAATAACAACATTTGCTATAACGACATACGAGTAAAGTTTTAAAATTTGGAGTGCTAAGTAGAAAATAGCTATCATTTCTTTTCAATATAAATCGACTGACTCGGGAAAGCAAAAGAAGCTCCATTTTTTTCTACAATTTGTTTAATTTCAATTGCCAGTCTCTCTTTAACTTCCAATGAATTATTCCAACTATTAGAATTGGTAAAACATCTCACCAAAATATCAATTGAACTATCTGAGAATTTTTCAATTCTTACTGCCACTCCTGCTGATTGATTAAAATCTTCACTTGAGTTTATATATTTTTCAATTTCCTCTCTTACTTTTTTAAGTTGGTCTATCGTTGAATCGTACTGAAGGGTAATAATCCATCTAATCCGCCAGTTGGAAGTTTCGCTTACGTTAATAACTGCATTCTCAGCAAATTGAAAATTTGGAATTATAGCTAATGACTTATCAAATTTTCTTATTGAGGTTGATCTAAATCCAATGTTTTCAACAGTACCCTCAATAATTCCTTCTACTGCTATCCAATCTCCAATTTTAAATCTTTTTTCAACTAAAAC
>CACEFI010000057.1 GCA_902558795.1 uncultured Pelagibacteraceae bacterium
GAAAATATTTTTGGTTGGAAGAAATATTCTAGAACCTCTAGTTTTTTTGGCGAAGAAAAAATTTTAGGAAGTTACTTAAGTCGATTATGGCCTATCTTTTTTGGTCTATCAGTATTTATTTTTAAAAAAAATAATAAATTTTTTTTTATATTGGTTGCTGTTTTTATTTTATCTGAAACTTTAATTTTTTTAAGTGGGGATCGGACTGCTTTTTTCTATATCAATCTATCTGCAATTTTTGTGATAATGTTATCTCAAAACCTTTTAAGAGTTAGACTTATAACTTTGTTTTCAAGTATTTTATTAATTATAACTATCAGTTTATTTAATCCTACAGCAAAAGAAAGAGTTATTGACCAAACTTTGAATCAGATTAATATAGATGGAAGCGTTTCACCCGAGGGAATTTACGTTTTTTCAAGAGAACACACTCATCATTACATAACCGCTTATAATATGTTTTTAGATAATAAGTTTTTAGGAGTGGGTGTTAAAAACTTTAGAAAATTTTGTAAAGATGAAAGGTATAAAATAAGCCAATGGTCTTGTGCTGCTCATCCTCATAATACATATATTCAAGTTTTGAGTGAGACTGGAATATTTGGGTTTTTATTCTTAATAATTGGTTTTTTTTATTTTATAAAATATATATCTAGGCATTTCTTTTTAAGAATAAAAAGTAAATTTTTTTTCACTGATTTTGAAATTTGTATATTATCAGGTATTTTAATTTATATATGGCCAATTGCTCCTACTGGAAATATATTTAGTAACTGGTTAACTATTGCAATGATCCTCAATTTCCCATTTTTAATTTGGAGCAGGATGAATAGTTTTAATAATTAAATTATATGAATTAAAACGATAATTGAAATTTAAATTTATCGTAAAATGAAAAGAAGCTATTGTTGGCAAGTATCATTAGTTCATTTCACAATATAATTATAAAGAGATTTTGCAGGGTGTTGCATAATTGAATGTGGCGAATAACAATTCATCCAACATTTTGGACAATTATTTTTTTTAATCTTTTCTTTAACCATGAGTGTATTTTCATTATTAAGGATTTTATTAATTTTGTGTTCTCTTATATTTCCCAAACTTTCCATAAACATACAAGGTTTTACATCCCCATTAGGCATAATATGCAAAGAGGTATTTATTACATCGCAAGGAATAATATTTTTTTTTCTTTTGTTCTTTAAAAATAAAATTGCTATCTTTAAATGTATCTTTTCAATTATGTGTTCTAATTTATCAGTTGGATAGTTTTTATAAATAAATTCAATTGAATCTAGAATCTTATGATCTTCGAGATTTTTTTCAATTCCAAAAATTCCATGATTGTGAACAAAGGTCACTGCTTTTATTAGATTTTTATATTGTAAATATTTATTTAAAATAAAACTATTATTTTGATCGCTAATTGTAATTCCAAAATTACAATTAATCTGATTTTGTTTTAACTTATAATATAGATCAAAACATTTTTTATAATTTCCTTTTACTCCCCGAAGCTCATCGTGAATATGCTCATCACCATCAAGACTGATTGTTACCAAAACATCCAGACCTTTTTCTTTAGCGTATAAAGCATATTCCAACGCCCTATTTACCGCTAAAGCATTAGTGGTAAAAGCAAGTATTTTAATATTCTTGCAATTGAATATTAAACTATCAATCATCTCCTTATAATATTTAACCAATGTTACTTCCCCACCACTGAGGGATAACCAGTAAAGACTTGAATTTAATGATTTAAATGTATTTTCTATATCTAAAAGATTGATTTCGTTTTGTGGTTTTATTTTCCAAATATCACAGAAATTGCATTTGGAATTACATAAATCTGTCAAGTTTAATAAAATTTTATATGGTTTTACTTCAAATTTAAATAATTTTTTAAACCAAATTAAAAGATTTACATATACGATATAGAAAATTGTTTTAAATTTCATTATCAGTTAAATAATTTGTACTTCAATAATGATTTTATTACAATAAAGCCATCCTTATAAGTAATTTTTTT
>CACEFI010000058.1 GCA_902558795.1 uncultured Pelagibacteraceae bacterium
TACCTCAATATTTACACCCTTAGCAGCATAAACAGTTTCCTTTCTCATTGGATAATCAACACTTAAGTTTTTAATTTTTAGAAAACTCATTTTTTTAACCTTGGGTTTAATGTGTCTCTCATCCAATCTCCTAATAAATTAATGGAGAATGCTAAAATTACTAAAAATATTGCTGGAAAAAAAGTAATCCACCACTCACCTGAAAATAAAAAGTCATTTCCTAATCGTATTAATGTTCCAAGAGATGGTGTTGTTGGAGGAACCCCTACACCTAAAAAACTTAAAGTCGATTCAGCTATGATTGCAAGTGCTAAACCAATAGTTCCTATAACCAACACAGGTCTTAAAATATTTGGTAAAATATGCTTAAACATTATAATTAAATTTGATACTCCAATTATTGTTGAGGCTGAAACATAATCTTTATTTTTTTCAACAAGTGTTGCTGCTCTTGATACTCTTGCAAATTGAGGCCATTCTGAAATTCCAATTGCAAATATTAAAACATAAATAGCCATTTCATCATGCATCTCTCTTGAAATTAATCCTCTTGCGATTCCATCAACAAGTAGTGCCATTAAAATACTTGGCACTGTAAGCTGAACATCAGTCAATCTCATTACTATCATCTCATATTTGCCACCAAAATAACCTGCAGTTAATCCTAATCCTACTCCAAGTATCAAACTAAATATGATGGCTGAAAAACCAACTATTAATGAAATTCTTGAGCCATAAAGAATAGTTGATAACATATCTCTACCTTGTCCATCAGTTCCTAAAATAAATTTTGCAAGTCCATCTTCTGTCCATGATGGTGGAGTGAAAGCTTCCATTAATGATAATGATGATGGATCGAATGGATTGTATGGAGTTATAAATTCTACAAAAAAAGAACAAAAGAAAATTATAAATAAAATAATTGATGATACAATTGCAGTAGGCGACTTTATAAAGCTATGAAAAATATCACTATCTTTAATTCTTCCCCAGGTACTAATATTATTATCCACTTGAAACATCTCCCTTAACTCTAATTCGTGGATCTATAAAATAATAAAGAATATCAACGATAAAGTTTATCATTACAAAAACAAAAGCAATAAAAACTAAGTAAGCAGACATGATTGGAATATCAACAAACTGAACCGCTTGGATAAATAAAAAACCCATTCCTGGCCACTGAAAAACTGTTTCTGTTATAATTGAAAATGCAATTAAAGTTCCAATATTAATCCCAGCAATTGTAATTACAGGAATTAATCCATTTTTTAATGCGTGCTTATATTTAATACTATTTTCACTGATACCTCGGGCTCGTGCAAACTTGATATAATCTGTTTGTAAAATTTCCATCATCTCTGCTCTTACAAGTCTTATGATATAAGTCATTTGAAATAGGCTTAGTGTTACTGATGGAAGTATAATTGCTTTTAATCCTGAGATTGTTAAAAAACCTGTGGTCCAAAATCCTAAATCAACTACCTCACCTCTTCCAAAAGAAGGTAAAATTCCCAGAATTACAGCAAATAGGTAGATAAATAATATTCCTATAACAAATGTGGGTAGTGATACTCCAAGCAAAGATACTGCTAAAATGATATCACTTAAAAAACCTTTCCTATTTATTCCAGTATAAACACCTAATAATGTTCCACTAACTAAAGCTATTAAAGCTGAAATAACTACAAGCTCAATAGTTGCTGGTAATCTTTCAACTATTAAATCTGATACTGGTCTTCTTAATTGATAAGAAATTCCAAATTCACCTTTGGAAGCATTTACAACAAACCTAGAAAATTGGACATGAATTGGGTCCATTAATCCTAGTGTTTCTCTTAGTTCAGCTCTTTCCTCATCTGAGGTTTCTTCCCCAACCATATTGTTTATTGGATCTCCAACAAAATTGAATAAAGAGAACGATACAAAGGCAACCACTAGCATTACCAAAGCTGATTGAAACAACCGTTTAAAAAAATATTTTATCAATTTAAGAAGATTT